>NZ_JACONW010000160.1 GCF_014357575.1 Pseudomonas folii
TGACCATCCGCTCCTGATCCGCCAACTCTTTCTGCCGTGCATCGATGCGTGAAGCCAGCTGGAAGTTGTTATTGGCGCGACGTTTGGCGAAGTCCAGTTGCTGGATGGCTTGTCTGAAATCACCCACCAACGCGAAATACTCGGCACGGGCCTGATGCAGGCCAATGGTGTTGCCATTCAAGCCACGGGTTTCGGCGACCAGATACCAGATGTCCGGATCATCAGGACGACTCTTGAGCAGCCCGTTCAGAGACTTTTCCGCTTCGGCGGTACGGTTCTGTTTGAGCAGCACATCAACCCGGACCTGATTCAACGGATAGTTATCCGGGAACTGCGTCAGCATCCGGTCAACCCGCTGTTGCGCGTCGTTGAGTCGGTTGTTGGTGATGTCCAGATCGATCTGCGTCAGGTTGTAAGTGATGTCGTTCGGCGACTTGTCGAGCAGTGGCTTGAGGGTTTCCCGGGCTTCGTTGAGTTGCCCGCCTTTGATCAGTGCAATGGCGAGACCGTAGCGTGCAGGCTCGGATTTAGGATTTTCGGTCAGTTGGGCACGAAAGCGTTTTGCCGCGATGCCAGGTGTTTCTTCATAGATCAACGCCACACGAGCACGCATCAACTGATAGCGCACGCTGTCTTCCTTGCCGCCAGGTTTGGCTTGCTCGGCACGGTTGCGGGTATCCGCGATCCGCGATTCTGTTACCGGGTGAGTCAGGAGGAATTCGGGCGGTTTAGCGTCGAAGCGATATTGACGCATCAAGCGTTCAAACATAGTCGGCATGTTGCGCGGATCATATCCGGCCTTTTCCAGGTTGAGGATGCCGATCCGGTCAGCTTCCTGCTCATTCTGGCGCGAGAAGCGTCGCTGCTCCTGGATGGCGGCAGCCTGTGAGCCCGCGATGGCGGCAATACCTGCGTCACCAGCCCCCGCAGCCGCCATGACGATACCGGCGAGCATCGCCGCCAAGACCGGCACCTGCATACGCTGCTGGGCTTCGACTCCTCGCGCAAAGTGGCGTTGCGACAAGTGAGCCAATTCGTGCGCCAGCACTGAAGCGTATTCGCCCTCAGTCTGTGCATTGAGGAACAACCCGCCGTTCACGCCGATAATCCCGCCGGGAGCAGCGAAGGCGTTGAGTTGCGGGCTGTTGATCAGGATGAACTCAAGGCGTCGGTCCTGCACCTGGCTGGTTTCCGCGAGGCTATAGACCGAGGTTTCGACGTAGTCCTTGAGTTGCGGATCCGAAAGTTGCGCCACCTGGGCGCGTAGCAGTCCAAGCCAGGCACGGCCCAGTTGGTGTTCCTGCTCCGGCGAAACAATCGCGGAACTGGCATCGCCAAGGGACGGCAGGTCATCGGCATGCGCAGGAACAGTCAGCAGGCATGCGAGCGTCAGCAGGGTGGGGCGCAGAAAATTCATCCATGGAGCTCTGAGTTGGAGAACCTCTACTGTAGCCGTCTCGATGGCCTGATGACCAGAGTGCGGTATTCTTCCGGGCTGTAAGACGTATCTGAAAAAACATTTTGCCTTCCAATGGCAATTTGATGTGCCTGCCTGGAGAGAAACGATGTCTGACGCTGTAACGCGCCCCGAAAGCAGTGACGCCGAAGTCGATGCCAGTGGCCTTAATTGCCCGCTGCCGTTGCTCAAGGCCAAGCTTGAGCTCAACCGCCTGAATCGGGGCGATGTGCTCAAGGTCATTGCGACCGACGCTGGATCCCAGCGCGACTTTCGCTCCTTTGCCAGGCTTGCCGGCCATGAATTGCTTCATGAGGAAGCCGACGCGGGGATCTACACCTACTGGTTGCGCAAGGCGTAACCCAGCGGGGCTTATCCGCTTTCACAAGGATTTTTGATGTTCAACGTGCTTCGCAACTGGGTACAACGTTACTTCTCTGATGAAGAGGCCGTGGTACTCGCGGTGTTGCTGTTTCTGGCGTTCACCATTGTTCTGACGCTAGGCGGCATGCTGGCACCGGTGCTCGCCGGGATGGTGCTGGCATTCCTGATGCAAGGGCTGGTGAGCCTGCTTGAGCGCTTTCGGGTTCCGGAGTCCGGCGCCGTCGGGCTGGTCTTCATGTTGTTCATGGGCGCGTTGCTGGTATTTCTGCTCGTCCTCGTGCCGCTGCTCTGGCATCAGTTCATTACGTTGTTCAACGAGTTGCCGGGGATGCTTGCCAAGTGGCAGTCATTATTGCTGCTGTTGCCGGAGCGCTACCCGCATCTGGTTTCTGACGAGCAAGTGCTGCATGCCATTGAAGTCGCGCGGGGCGAGATCGGCAAATTTGGCCAGTGGGCGCTGACGTTCTCGCTGTCGAGCCTGCCGTTGCTGGCCAATATCATGATCTACCTGGTGCTGGTGCCGATTCTGGTGTTCTTCTTTCTGAAGGATCGCCGTCTGATCGGTCGCTGGGTGGTCAGCTACCTGCCGCGGGAACGCGCCTTGATGACGCGGGTGGCTGAGGAAATGAACCGGCAAATTGCCAACTACATTCGCGGCAAGGTCATCGAGATATTTATCTGTGGGGGCGTGACCTACATAGGTTTTGTAGCGCTGGGCCTCAACTACGCGGCCTTGCTGGCGATGCTGGTGGGCATTTCCGTGGTGGTGCCTTACGTCGGCGCGGTGGTGGTAACCGTGCCGGTAGCGTTGATTGCCCTGTTCCAGTGGGGCTGGAGCGACCAGTTCATCTATCTGATGGTGGTCTACGGCGTGATTCAGGCACTGGATGGAAACGTACTAGTGCCGCTGCTGTTCTCGGAAGCGGTCAACCTGCATCCGGTCGCAATCATCTGCGCGGTGCTGTTGTTTGGCGGGTTGTGGGGCTTCTGGGGGATCTTCTTCGCGATTCCACTGGCGACCCTGTTCAAGGCCGTGCTGGATGCCTGGCCGCGGCAAGAACCGACCGTGGCACCGCTTTTGTAAGTGTCCAGCCTTATCGTCGGAATGCCGCCCAGACCAAGCACCGCTCCCACATGAGATTGAGTCCATATGTGGGAGCGGTGCTTGGTCTGGGCGGCATTCCGACGATAAGAGCGACGCTTATTTAACTGCCAACGCCTGGGCTTTCTCCAGCACCGCCTCAACATGCCCCGGCACTTTCACGCCGCGCCATTCGTGGCGCAGCACGCCGTCCTTGTCGATCAAAAAGGTGCTGCGATCTACGCCAAGGTATTCCTTGCCGTACAGCTTCTTGAGCTTGATCACATCGAACAACTGGCAAAGGGCTTCGTCCTTGTCCGAAATCAGCTCGAACGGGAACGACTGCTTGGCCTTGAAGTTCTCGTGAGACTTCAGGCTGTCCCGCGACACACCAAACACCAGTGTGTTAGCCGCCTGAAACTGTTCGTGCTGATCGCGAAAGTTCTGACCCTGAGTGGTGCAGCCCGGCGTGCTGTCTTTCGGGTAGAAATAAATCACGACCTGCTTGCCCTTCAGTTCAGACAGGCTCACAGCCTGTCCGCTGGTGGCTTGCACCTGAAAATCGCTAACTGGTTGATCTACTGCTACAGCCATGGGATTTCCTCACATAGGGGCTTGCGGACGCCACGGTTCAATCAGTGCATCGAGGTTCAGCGCGTCGGCGAAATCCAGGAATTGATCGCGCAGCCAACTGATCTGAATGCCCGCAGGCAGGGTCACGGTAAAGGTTGCGTTGAGCATGGTGCCGCCGGTCTGCGGAGCCAGATAGGTATCGCAGATCAGGTTTTCCAGTTCCACATTGTGATCCATGAAGAACTGGCACAGCTCATTGATGATGTCCGGGCGATACGCCGAGCTGACGTAAGCCACGTAAGGCAGCGCCTCGGGACGGCTTTCCAGCGTGGCACTGCGTACCACACTGGTGGTGAAATCATGTTTCTTGGACAGGCCGGGCAGGCCGGTTTCCAGACGGGCCAGGGCATCCCAGCTACCGGAGACTTGCAGAATCAACGCACTGTATTCGCCGTGACGGGTCAGGCGGGAGCTGACTACCGAGCAACGACTTTCGTGACTGGCACGGCACAGGACGTTGGTCAGCTCCATTGGATTTGCGCCAAGGGCACTGATGACAAGGAATTGTTCGCGAACTGTGGGGGTGGACGACATGCAGCATTCCTAGATGATGAGCGGTCGGTACATTTATTGGCTTGCAGGACCGAATCGACGATCAACAGCGCCAGACACCAACCGCAGCTTCTGGCGAAGTGCGTCTGCCCGATTGACCGAAGGCAGGCTGCAACAGCGCTGGAGCAGGGGTTCTGACGATAAAATCGACCGTTTGAAGGAGACGCGCAGATGACCAGTACCGATCAAAGAACGAAGGGTAGCGAAAACCATCGCTCAGGGGAATGCTCACAGCGTGGTACTTCGCTTGTACTAGGCTGATAGCGCCAGTACCATTACCGCTCTCTTTTTCCGGCAGGAGCGGTTTGCATGATTGCGGGCAGTATGGTGGCACTGGTCACACCCATGGATGCACAGGGACGTCTGGACTGGGACAGCCTGAGCAAACTGGTGGACTTCCACCTGCAAGAGGGCACCAACGCCATTGTTGCCGTTGGCACCACAGGTGAATCGGCCACGCTCGATGTGAATGAACACATCGAAGTGATCCGTCGTGTGGTCGACCAGGTTGCAGGACGTATCCCTGTCATCGCAGGCACTGGCGCAAACTCCACGCGTGAGGCGATCGAGTTGACCAACAACGCCAAGCGCGCTGGCGCCGACGCGTGCCTGCTGGTCACGCCTTATTACAACAAGCCGACCCAGGAAGGGCTGTATCAGCACTTCAAGGCTATCGCCGAAGCGGTCGACATCCCGCAGATCCTCTACAACGTGCCGGGCCGTACAGCCTGCGACATGCTGCCCGAAACCGTCGTGCGTCTGTCCAAGGTGCCGAATATCATCGGCATCAAGGAAGCCACTGGCGACCTGCAGCGCGCCAAGGACATCCTGGCCGGTGTCAGCAGCGACTTCCTGGTGTATTCCGGTGATGACCCAACGGCAGTCGAACTGATTCTGCTGGGCGGCAAGGGCAACATTTCCGTGACGGCCAACGTCGCCCCGCGTGCCATGAGTGATCTGTGTGCCGCCGCCATGCGCGGTGATGCCGAGACTGCGCGGGCCATCAATGAAAAGCTGATGCCGCTCAACAAGACCCTGTTTATCGAATCCAACCCTATCCCCGTGAAATGGGCCCTGAATGAAATGGGTTTGATGCCGGACGGTATCCGTCTGCCGCTCACCTGGCTCAGCCAGGCCTGTCACGAACCGCTGCGTCAGGCCCTGCGCCAGTCCGGCGTTCTGGTTTAATTGAGGAAGCATTACGCAATGAAGCGATTGGCCGGACTTTCCGCACTTGCCTTGATTATCTCCAGCACCAGCGGTTGCGGTTGGCTCTGGGGTGAAGATGGTTACTTCCGTGACCGTGGCAGCGATTACCTCGAAGCACAGCAAACTGCACCGATGCAGATTCCACCGGGTGTCTCGGAGACCAAGCGTCTCGACCCGCTGCTGCCGATCCCGCGCAACGTGGCGGACGATACTGTTAAGGGCGAATTCGTAGTTCCTCGCCCGCAACCGCTGTCGACCGTAGCCGATGCCAGCGATTTCAGCCTGCAGAAGAGTGGCAACAACAGCTGGGTGCTCGCTCAGCGTGCGCCTGCCGAAGTCTGGCCAGTCGCGCATCAGTATTTCGAAGATAACGGTTTCCGTATCGCCGAAGATCGCCCGCAAACAGGTGAATTCAGCACTACCTGGCAGCGTCTGGACGAGTTGTCTGCTGCCGTTGCCAAGCGCCTGACCGCCAGCGGCACCGCCTCCGATGCTGAAACTCGCGTGCGAGTACGTATCGAGCCAGGCGTGCAGCGCAACACCAGTGAAATCTACGTGGTAAGCGCAGAGCGCCCGGCCGGTAGCACCGCTGACGTCGCTTTCACAGATCGCGCTACTAACGTGGCACTTGATGCAGCGCTGACCGATGACATGCTGGCCAGTCTGAGCCGCAGCTCTGCCCAGGGCGGTTCCATTTCGCTTCTGGCAGCACGTGACTACGACACTCCAAGCCGTGTCGCCTTGAGCGAAGACGGTAGCGGCAACCCGGTTCTGAACGTCGGTTCGGACCTGGATCGCGCATGGTCTAGCGTGGGTCGTGCCCTGAATCAGGGTGAATGGCGCGTAGAGGACATCAACCGTAGTCTGGGTCTTTACTACATCAACCTGGCAGAGCGGGCTGATACGCCAGAGAACAAACCTGGTTTCTTCGGCCGTTTGTTCGGCAGCAAGGAAACCAAGGAAGAGATCGATGCCCGTGCCGAGCGTTACCAAGTGCGCTTGAGCAAAGTAGGTGACAACGTTCAGGTTACCGTCGAGAAGAACATCAACACCGTCGCGCCGGCCGATATTGCCCGTCGTGTACTGGGTGTCATTCAAGACAACCTGGGTTAAGTGCGTTTCGCAGTATTAGGCAGCGGCAGCCAAGGGAATGGCACGCTGGTGGCCAGCGGCAATACTCACGTGCTGGTGGATTGTGGTTTCTCCCTGCGGGAAACCGAACGAAGACTGGCGCGGCTAGGCCTTAGCGCGCATCAGTTGAGCGCGATTCTGGTGACCCACGAACATGCCGATCACGTGCATGGCGTGGGTTTGCTGTCTCGGCGCTACAATCTTCCGGTGTATATGAGCAGCGGTACGGCTCGAGGGTTGCGCAAGCCTGTTGAAGTCGCCGGGTATCTGGCAGGCGGGCAGGATTTGCAACTGGGGGCGTTGAACATCCACGTGGTGTCCGTCGCTCACGATGCTCTTGAGCCGACGCAGTTCGTCTTCACCGATGGCACGCGTCGCTTTGGTCTGCTGACGGATCTGGGATCGTACTGCCCGACGGTGCTGCAAAGCTACCACGGCCTGGACGCCCTGATGATCGAGTCCAACCACTGCCGGGACATGCTCGCCCGCGGCCACTACCCATACTTCCTGAAACAGCGGGTCGGTGGCAGCGAAGGACACTTGAATAACCATCAGGCCGCAAGCCTGGTGAACGAGCTGGGCTGGCAGGACTTGCAACATCTGGTACTGGCCCACCTCAGCAGCAAGAACAATCTGCCGCATCTGGCCCGGCAATGTTTCGTCGACACCCTCGGGTGCGATCCGGACTGGTTACAATTGGCCGATCAAGATTCAGGGCTCGACTGGCGACATATCGCCTAGCCCAACTACTTAGCAAGCGGAGCCCATCATGGAAAAACGTGAAGAACTCTACCGCGGCAAAGCCAAATCGGTTTACAAGACCGACGACGCTGACCGCTTGATCCTGCTGTTCCGTAACGACACCTCGGCGTTCGACGGCAAGCGTATCGAACAACTGGACCGTAAGGGCATGGTGAACAACAAGTTCAACGCCTTCATCATGCAGAAGCTCGAAGCCGCAGGCATTCCGACCCAGTTCGACAAACTGCTGGCCGACAATGAAGTGCTGGTCAAAAAGCTCGACATGATCCCGGTCGAATGCGTCGTGCGTAACTACGCCGCCGGTAGCCTGGTCAAACGCCTGGGCGTCGAAGAGGGCCTCAAGCTCAACCCGTACACCTTCGAGCTGTTCCTGAAGGACGACGCCAAGGGCGACCCGTTCATCAACGAATCCCACGTCGTCGCATTCGGTTGGGGCACCGCCGAGCAGTTGGCGCGCATGAAAGAACTGTCGCTCAAGGTCAACGACGTCCTGAGCAAACTGTTCGATGACGCCGGTCTGCTGCTGGTCGACTTCAAACTCGAGTTCGGCGTGTTCAGCGATGGCTCCATCGTTCTGGGCGACGAATTCAGCCCGGACGGCTGCCGCCTGTGGGACAAGGACACCAAGAAGAAAATGGACAAGGACCGCTTCCGTCAGGGCCTCGGTGACGTCATCGAAGCCTACGAAGAAGTCGCCAACCGTCTGGGCGTACCGCTCTAAGACGGAAAAAGTAACGCAAGCGCTTGATAGCACGAAAAAAAATCAGCAAAAGGTATCGCCTTCTGCGATTGAACTGTTATGATGCGCGCCGTTGGAGAGATGCCGGAGTGGCCGAACGGGACGGATTCGAAATCCGTTGTACTGGCGACAGTACCTAGGGTTCAAATCCCTATCTCTCCGCCATAATTGCTACACGCCAAACCCCTGATAACGTTAAAGTTGTCGGGGGTTTTTCGTTTCTTGCCTTAAAGTTTAGGGCAGGCTCAGGGCAAATAACACCCGCTCCAGACCTCCACGGACGCTTTAGTCCTCCCTGAGCTCCATCATCTGCGAACCCATTCCGGCCATACTTCTGGTGTCTGCGGTATCCATCGCCCATGGTGCTTGCGGACCATTGTCGTGTCGCTGTGCCCCAACTGTCTGGCCACCTATTCCGCAGGCGCGTAGTTCGAAATTGAAGGGGGTCAGAGTGGCGTCGTTTGGTGAGCGCATGTTAAAGCCTTACCGCGCCGGCAACACACGGGCGCACCCTGGCTACTTCTCGAAGTCTTCATGCAGCATGGCCAGGACGTTGAATATGGGCTCACCGGCTTTGTGAGGGATCTTCAGGTGAGTAAAGACCTTTTTCCAGTCTGCCAGCGCGGCCAGGGTTTGTTCGATGTACTCATCGGCCTTGAGGTATTTGTAATCCTTGCAGATCTCCTGGATCCGCTTTCTGGTCGGCTTGCCCGGGGTCCGTCCGCCAAAGTCAGTGGTGTGCTCACCCATAGCGTTCGCGAAGGTCACGTCATACGCAGGGGCAAGCGTCCAGGTCTCCTTTTCTCCAGGCTTCACAGGGTCGTGACAGAGGAAAGCAAAGTTTTTCGCGTGGTCGTCGTGGTTGTGGCACAGGGCGTTGAAGATCATTAGCCTGGCCATTTTTTCGACCTCTGCCGAACTATTGGTGATCGCCTGAGTAAGCTTTAGCAGGTTGGGGTAATCGATTGACGACAGAGCGCGATAATTCGCATACATCAGTGCCGACACAGTCATCATGTGTATCTTCCGGTCGCCATCTCGGTCAAAACGCTTGGTCGCGAAAAAGTTTTCGTTCTGCTGATCAGGCATCTGAATGTTCAAGATCATCGACTCGGCCATGCTCACTCCGGCCGCTCTGGCCATTTCGGCATAGGCAAGCTCAATGCCCCCTGTTTCTAGGGGTTCATGCAAAGCTCTGAATTTAACGATCCAGTGGGCATAGCCCTCCGGTAAAGACTTGAATGCCGATGTCGCTTTTTTCCCATCAGCGGATAGAGCAACAATCGCCTTAGGGCGAGCACCGCCTGGCGAGCCACCAGCAAGCCGTAGTTCTTTAAGTACCGCTTGTGTTTCGCCCTCCTGCACCTGGATAGACGCTTCGAACAGCTTGTAGATATCGACAGGGCCGACCATCTCTGTTTTTTCAGCCTTCGGCTGATACTCAAAAGCCCCCATGCCTCGGTCGCCCATATAAGAAAGACGATCCAGGGCAGTGACCGTGAGGTGAGTACCGTCACCAAAGGTGCTGTTGAAGAATCTGTCCATGAGCAGCGTCCCCCAGCCATCGGGTAGGGAGTCAGCGAAGGGCCCGTGAAGGCCGTCAAAGAGACTGGGGTCGGCAGCAAGCTGAGGTTTTTCGTCCCATGTCATTGTGAGTGGCGAGAGGTTGTAGCCCGTGCCGAGCCAGCCTTGGTCGTAAGCGAAGTAGATCCCTTTTCCTGGCGCTTTGAAAAGCTCTCCGACCTTGACGCCGTGTTTCAATACGGTCAGCGCCTCAGCGTGCTTGAACGGCTTCATCATTAACGCATTCCCCGCTTACGCTTCGCATTTTTTAGCTCTTCTACTGAATTTGGATGCTCGGGTTTGAAGAGCCGAGTCACAGAGGCGCGCTCATCAAGAGCGGTTGCCAGGAGGATCAGAACCTCGAATGTCGCCACGCCCGTCATCTCGAATCTCTTGATGGTGGTCTCTGACACTCCCGATTTTTCCGCGAGCGTCTTGCGTGACAGATTTTTCGAGAGACGGAGTGTCTTGGCGTTCTGCCCCACGTCCCGAGCGATTTCGGCGGGCGAGTAGAGTAAGTGCATGAAAGACATCTGTTGTCCTCCGAGTTTTCTCAATAATGGCTATCTATGGCCAATTATAGAGGGTAAACGACCTATTTGGTCACATAAGGCCATTTTGGTTTTTCAGAGCCTAAAGTTATGCGTAATAACTTAAAAAGGCTATATGTGACCTTTTATTTAGGTATTAAGCCATCAAGAGGTCATATATGGGCTTTTAAATGGTTTAGGAGTAGGCGGAGGTTTTTCTCCACATCTATCAGCCCTAGGCATCTGACCTGCAGCCATTTTTCAGCTCGGCAGATTCTCTGATCGTGCGCAGCAGCGTGACCAGAATCTGATGTTCTATGTGATAGATCGCTTCGTCATGGTGTTTGTCAGGGCCGCGTTCTTCAGGCAAGGGCTTTGTGATTCATGATTATCCGCCATTAACCCGCAGGCATATTCTCTAGCCGAACCAGCAGCTCATGCGGATCCGCATCTAGCCCCCGACACAAATCCATAAACTCAATCACATCCAGTCTTCGCTCGGCATTTTCGGTTTTCGATACGAAGGACTGCGGTCGTCCCAACTTCGTGGCCAGCTCTTTTTGGGTCAGGCCTGCTTCTACTCGCGCTTGCAGGAGAAGGGTCAGGAGGGACTGGTAGCGGGTATTGTGGATGGTCTTCACTCTGATGACGCCAGCGCCTCTTCATACTCATTCACAAACTGCGGCAACGCATAGCCAAGCACTTCGCACAAATCCCGTAGTTGAATCAGATCCAGGCGTCGCGAGCCTTTTTCCACATCGCTCATGAAAGACTGCGGTCGACCTAGCGCGGTGGAGCACTCCGATTGGGTCAGGTTTGCATTTTCTCTGATCGTGCGCAGCAGCTTGATCAGTATCTGATGTTCTCTTCGATAGATTGCTTTAGTCATGGTGGCCGTTCCGGTTGAACAGCGGGGTAAGCTATAACTGATTTTCAGATATCTGATTTTCGGATATTCTTGTTTTGGGTTCTGCGCATGGCTGAAGGCCTGCTCGGACATAATGAATTTGGAAGGCTTAGCTGAAAGGACACTGTTTATGAAGAACCGAAAACTCTCACGAGTACCCAAGCAGTCAGCTCGCCGCAACGCGATGGCTCACTCTCCGAGGTTTTCAGGCCGAAACTCTCCCGCGCCGTTGACCAGGCTTCAAGTCGTCAGCTTCATGCACGCCTACCTCATGACCAGTTGGGATGAGCTACCCGACGAGAATAAACGTGCATTGGGCTTCGACTTCGTTGTGGGCAGTGAAGGCGAGGAGGTAGCGCTTAATCATCTGGCGCGGCTTTTTATGGGATACGCAGATTTGTCATTTCGGCGAGCGTTGGTGGCTCGACGTAGACGGTTGGGGGTCGATGAATGACTTGAAGTGATCGTCTTGTAGTTGCGCTGTAAGGGAAGGACATAGCTTGCGTAGGGCGTTTCCCAAAACTGACTGCTGCTATTGAGGGGGTCAAGTTGAAGCAGGATGCTAGGCCATATCGTAGGAGTCGCCCCGGTGTTCCTGGCACCGCGCTGTCGCGTAGCAAACACGGACCCTGTAGG
>NZ_JACONW010000161.1 GCF_014357575.1 Pseudomonas folii
TAGTAGAAGCCATAGAATTTCGCCGATCCGTTACTTCAGTAACGGATCAGCTACAGAATTTCTTGACGACCATAGAACATTGGAACCACCTGATCCCATCCCGAACTCAGTAGTGAAACGATGTATCGCCGATGGTAGTGTGGGGTTTCCCCATGTGAGAGTAGGTCATCGTCAAGATTAATTTCCGAAACCCCCGATCGCTAACGCGATCGGGGGTTTTGTCTTTTAGGCCTGCCAAAAGCAGCCTTAGCAGTCGAATAGCTTACGTACGTTCTTCATGGCGTCGTCAGCAAAGGCCTGAAGGAATGCCTCGAAGTCAGTCAAGGTTTCAGGCCCTCCACTGGCGGGCTCGCCGATGATTGTCCAGGTAGCAACACATTGAGCGGGTCCTTTCTCTTCAACGTTCATGGCAGCCCACAAGTTGCCAATGTTCAGACTGGTATAGATCAGCGACCAGGTCATGCTCATCTCTTCGTTGTTACGAGAATTGAGCTGCTCAATGACGATGTTTCCATCCTTGAAAAGCTTCTTGCGTACTGAGCGTACGCCTGTGCCGTAAACCTCACACGCTTCCAATGCAGGGATGAAAACCGGGAAGCCCGCAAAGTTACCCACGATGCTCCAAACGCTTTGAGCATCACTGGCCACTTCAACCGAGGACACCACACGCTGTCCTTCAGGGTTTCTGATCAAGGTATCGGGTTCTAGCTGTTTAGTAAGTGTCATGTCGTTCTCCTGAGTTTTGGGGAGTCAAATGAAGGCAATTTCTTTCAGGTACAGGCAGCCCCTGCGGAGTAGTGCCGGGTCTTTGCGGGGATAGCGCTCGTCCATCTGCGCTACGCCTGCCTTGGCATTGCTGAACTCGATCATCGAGATATCGCCAATGTCTTCCTCGAAGCCGCTCAGATAAAAACCCAGCACGCCGAATAACGCGTTCTGGCTATCGACACGGCCGAGCTGGGCTTGCCACTGCGAGATGCTGACCATCTGGAAATCGCGGCCCGCCTCGCGAAACGAATCGACGTAGTCGGCCCATGTCAGTGGTTCAGGGTTATGCAGATTGAACACGGCCTGTCCGGCTTGATAACGGCTTGCGTGAAAACCCACGAAGCGCGCCAGGAAGTCCACGGGCATCAGATCGAAGTTCATGACTAACTGTGGAACCTGTCCCAACTGCAGTGACCCCTTCAACATCAGCAGCAAGCGGTTTTTTTGGGGTTGGCAGACGCCGCTGATACTGTTGAAGCCGATGTTTCCAGGGCGATAGATGTTTACCTGTACGCCCTCGTTAACCGCGTGCTGCAGAATGCGTTCCGCGACCCATTTCGAGAGGTTGTAACCGTTCTTGATGTAAATGGGCGGGGTCGCTGCGGCAGGCTGCTCCAGAACTCGCCCCTGATCGTCGACGGTGCTGCAAGCCGACAGCGTGGAGATGAAATTGAAGATCTTCTTGCTGCGTCCTTCACACAAACGCAGGCATTCGAAGATAGGGGCAACATTGTCGCGAGCCAGTGTTTCGTAATCCTGCACATGGTTTACGTTGGCTGCGTTGTGTATGAGCGCGCCAAAGTCTCGATCCAGGCGCTCATAAACCGTATTACTCAGGCCAAGCTGTGGCTGGCTGACATCTGCCGGGTAGACGGTTACCCGACTCAGGTCCAGATGCTCAAGCCGATTTTCCCGCAGCGCCTCCATAAAGCGCTGCTGCGCACTTTGCCCGGTAGACTCACGCACGAGGCAGGCAACCTCGCTCGCCCCCCATGCGACCAATGCTTCAACGATGTGCACCCCAAGAAAACCATTGGCTCCGGTGACGATCACTTTACGAACATCACCTGATTGGCTGACCGGCAACACTGGCAACTCAAACGCTTTATCCGCATCGCTCAGCGCCTGCTTGCTGACAGTGCCCGCAGTTGCGTTATGACATTGGAGCAGGCCAGCCAGGGTGAGCAGTGTTGGAGCTTCGATGAAGCGGTTGATCGGGACGCTATGACCAAAACGTTCGCGAATGCCTAACAACAATCGGGACAGCAGTATCGAATGCCCGCCGAGGTTGAAAAAGCTTTCATCGGTGGAAATCTCCGTGCTCTGTATACCCAGCAACTCTGCCCAAAGGTCGAGCAACTGCTCTTCCAGCTCCGTCTCCGGTGGACGCCGTTGTTGCGGGTCAGCCTGCGGAACGGGCATCTCAAGCAGAGCTTTACGATCCACTTTGCCGTTACTGGCGTACGGCATGTTCGGCAGTAATGTGTAGGCTGTTGGCCGCATATAACTCGGCAACGCCGTTTCGACATGCTTGCGTAAACGGGTGACCAGCGTAGACGTATCGTGATCCGCCGCCGGAGTAACAAAGGCCAGGATCTGTCGCCGGTCATTAATGACCACTGCGACTTGGCGACACCAACGGCTGTCGCGCAAACAGTGTTCTATCTCTTCTGGCTCGACGCGAAAGCCTCGGATCTTCACCTGATTGTCGAGCCGACCGCAGAGCTCGATACCCTGTTCGGTCCATTTGCCGATATCACCCGTGCGGTATGCGCGCACCTGCTCGCCCGTTGGTAGTGATAGCAGCACATAGCGCTCAGCGGTCAGCGTTGGGTTAGCGATATAACCCAGGCACACACCCGGGCCAGCGATGTAAAGCTCACCCTGGGTGTGGTCCGGGACCGGCTGCAATTGCTCGTCCAGGATCAGCACCTTGCTGTTGGCAATGGGGCGTCCTAAATGACGATTGCTGCTGTCGGGCTGAAACTGGCCCGCAGTAATTAGCACCGTGGCTTCAGTTGGACCGTAGAGATTGTGGAAGGAGCAGGTCGCAGCCAGGCGATTGATAACCTCTGGCTCGCAGACATCCCCACCGGTCATCACGTACTCAATGCCTGATGGCATGTCTGTTGGCAGAACGCTCAGCAATGCAGGAGGCAGAAAGGCGTGACTGATACCCCGCTGAATCAGCCCCAGCAATTGCAGTGGATCGCGTCGTTGATCTTCAGTGGCTACCACTAATTCGCCACCACAGAGCAAAGTCGGAAATATATCGATGACTGACGAATCAAAGCTCAGTGTCGAAAACTGCAACACTCGACTCTGCCGTGACAGCCTGACGTAATCGATGTACCACGCCGTGAAGTGACTGAGATTACCCTGACTCAGCAACACTCCTTTGGGTTTCCCGGTAGTGCCAGACGTATAAAGCGCCATGCACGGCGCATTGATTTCTGCGGGCCCATTCACCGGAAGCTGAGTGGTGCTGCCGATCTCGACACCGCTGATGTCCAGCGCGGAAAACTCGGCAGTTGCCAGCGGGTGCGAGCCGTCGTGCAGCAGGACAATGGCGTCCGCGTTTTCCAGAATGTACTGCTGACGTGTCAGAGGCTGTTCCGGATCAAGGGGCAGATAAACGGCTCTGCAGCCCAGAATCGCCAATATCCCGGCAAACAACGCAGGTGACTTGGCCATACAAATACCAATCACCGGCGTTGTATCGAGCTGTTCGGCGAGCATCGGCAGCAGCAATTTCTGAATCGCAACGCTGTGAGCGTGCAACTCACGGTAGCTGATGTGCTGATCGCCGAAGGTTAATGCAGTACGCTCGGCATGCTCTCGCAGGCTTTGCTCCAGACGGTCGATGAGCGACGTTTCTGCCAGTCTTGAAAGGTGCGGTTGGGCCGTCTGATTGAAACGGTGCTCGAAGAGCAGTTGATCAACCCTGAGCAGCGTGTGCTGATTTTCGCATTGCGGTGGTTCGACAGTCGCTGCCGAGTTTAAATACGTTGAGTCCCGGGACAGGCGACTGACCTGTAATGAGGCCATGTCGACCAGCGAGGTCAGCGCTGCATCCCGCAGCATTCGACCATTACCTGAGTGTTCAATACGTAGCCAATGGCGAGCGATCAGGCGCTGGGCGGCAACCGATCCACACCAGCACAGCAGTTCCAGGCGCACCAGGCCGGTTTCTGCATCCGGGCTGGTCCCGACGCGTAACGCCAAATGGTCACCCCGAAAAACCTGACCGACAGATACAGGTAACTCCAGGCTACCGTCATCTATCAGCAAAGACGCCGTATGAGCGATGCAGACGTCCAGCTCCGGCGCAGCCTTCAGGTGGTCAACGAGATGACCCTGGCTTCGCAGCTCCTGAGTCAATTCACTCAGGGTCAGGCTTTGGCCGATGAGCACAATCTCAAGACGTCTCATTGCAGTGCTCCCGGTACCGGCAGGTAATCTGCCAGCGCGGTTCTGACGCAATGTGAGTCGAGCATCGAACTGATTTTGAAGAGGCGCAGGATATTGCCAACCAGTGGGTGATGGCTGTTGATCGGAAAGCTCAGAGCGACGACGTCTTCCTTGAGGGCCAGCTTGATGGCGGGCACGACGTTCAGGTTTTCGATCAGGTTGAAATCAAAGCTCTTCTGAATGTCGTTAGTCAGGTACTGCGCAATAAACACCGGCAGGATGCGCGCGATACACTCGCGATCCTCCTGTGCTGCGCTTTGCCAATAAATACACACCAACCGCGCCCAGAACCCGGAGTGCCTGCCTTCATCCAGCAGATGGTCAGCCATCAGCCCTTTGATGGATTGTTTGACCGAATCGTCCTTGGCGAAGGCAGCCACATCATTCGTTACCGTGTTTTCCGCGATGGCTACGCAGATCAGTTCTACAGCACTCTGCAAGTGCTCCGGGGCCAGCTTGACTGCAGCAGGGATAGCGCGACTCAGTTCGATCTCTTGCGGCAAAGCGATAGGCTCGATGCCCGTCATCGCGATGGTTTGCTGCATGAAATCCATGGCCACCAGCGCGTGGTAATCCTCATCAATCACGACAGTCATCGCGTCATAGCGGCAAGCGAACGGGAAGGGGATGGCGAAGCGGTTCTTGGCGATGCTGCGGGCGGTCTTGTCGACGATTTCCGTTTCGAAAATCACCACATCGTTGATGAACTTGTAGAGGGTCTGCCCAGCACGTAATCACGCAGTTGCGCGCATTTACGGGTGAAGGTATCGCTCAGCACCAAAGGTTGACGGCTGAGTGGGTAGATCAGCTTTTCATCGTTTTCGAGCATGCGCCTTGGGCGCGTACGAATCGTAGCGCGACCTTCCCAGGCATCGACGAACGACAGATAGTCTTCGGCTTTCATGATGGGCTTCCTTGTCTGCTCAGATCAGAGAAGGGGCAGATGTGCATGCTGATTCGCAGCCTGTCCCAGAGCGCGATGCGGCTCTCGATGGCTGCAATGGCGGCCTGATACACCTCAAGCTGCCGTTGCTCATCGCCTGCTATCAGGCGCGCCAGAAATGCTTCGGCTGCCGGCCCGTGATCCTCGGAGTCGACCTCGATATGGCGTTCCAGGTAATAACGAAAGGTGGGTGCTTGCTCGACGGTGATGCCCCAGTCATCGAGGATGCTCTGAAACATCTGTGGGATGACGCTTTCGCGACCATGCAGAAAGGCCGCTGCGACGCTGTGCGCCGGTGCATGCAGCGCCACTTCAAGGGTGTGGCTGACAAACTTGCAGGCGGCTTCGCTTGCTTCCACATGCTGCAATGCCGTCGCGTAGTGCATGCCCTTTTTCTGTAGTTCGACAAAGCGCTCGACCTGCAGGGTGTTTGCTCCGACTTCACGCATGGCGTCCAGATACAGCTCGAAGTGGCTGTAATGTCCGTGCTCCGGTCTGTCGTCGGACTCTTCACCCAGCACGATTTCATTGATCAGTCGTGCGGCTTTTGCATCACCGGGCGGCAGCCAGGGCAATTGCGTGCAGGTCAACTCCTGTTGCAGGCGCTTGGTCAGTGACATGAAGTCCCATACGGCGAACACATGGGTTTCCATGAAGCGCCTGAGCACTTCAATTGAGTTGATTTCGGAAAATATCGGGTGTTGACCCAGTTTCGATTTCAAACGGGTTAGTTGCAGTTCCTGTTGGTACATGACGATCCCTCGAATTAATAACATCAGGCGGTAATGCTCTGGTGTATCAGCGTGTGGCTAACCGTATTAGTGCGTGTGGGTGAAGGCGTTAATAAGGATTTATGAAGCGTGAACAGAGTTCGCTTACGTGCCTCTTTCGATCGTGCGCCCGCTTGTTACGGCGCTTGTAAGCGCTTGCGCTGGAACAGGGCATCTGCACATCGCTCGGTTTTCAGCAGGTATGTCCGACGCTTCGTATAAAACTTAGAACATGAATAAGTTGAAGGGCAAATATTATTTTAATTATTTGTGTGGTGAGTAACTTGGGCGCGAGCGGGTACTTATAAAACGTTTGAATAAGTTTTATAAGCGCGAAAGCAACCCTTTCGACTCACTAGAGCCAAAATTAATAATAATGAGCGCGTGCTCCGCTCAGCGTTGCTTGAGTTGCAATGATTCAACTTATTTAATAGTGATGGGCGTTATTGGCGTGAGCCTTCAATAATGCTGCGCCCAGCGGCAGAACTCCTTTCCCGGTGACTGTTTTCATGCCCGTCACTTCCTGGGCGATCAACCAGAATCAGGTGGTGCTGCGCTGGCCCGCCCGACCGTGGTCATGGCGAGTTTGACTCATTCGGCTGGAAGGCTGGTCCTGCTGGGATAGGACAAACAGCGATAAGGAACGCGAGGAACGGCTGAAAATGCAGTAAGCCTTCAGACAGGCAAACGCGACCAAGCATCTGCAATGCTCAATCACGCGTGAAAGAAGGGAGAGGGTCTAACTGGTGCGGTTTTTCGCTTTGCGTGCTGGCAATGGCTGAGCATTTGCCTGGCTACGTAAATACTGAGTGACAGCTTTCACACCTCGGTTGAGGTGCAGTTGCAGGGCCTGCACGGCTTCTTCGACATTTCTGTCCTGGGCAAGGTTGAGTAATTCCCAGTGGTCATCCTGTGCCAGCTTGCCCAGACCCATGGCTTCCAGATTGAAGCGCAGAAAGCGCTCTTCTTCATTCAAGCCTTGCTCGACCACTTTCATCAGCCGCTTGTTGGAAGCCTTGGCGTAAAGCGCCATATGAAACATACGGTTAAGCCTGCCTATCTCGGCATAGTCGGTTACGACTTCAAGCTCTTCAATACAACGTCGCGCCAAGGCCAGGTCGTCGGCATCGAGCAGCGGGATCGATAGGCGAATAGCCTCGGACTCAAGCAGAATCCGCAGCGCATATGCGTCAACCGCGTCTTCGCCAATCAACGGGGCCACAACGCCACCTTTGTGCAGCTCAACGGTCAGCAATGACTGAGCTTCCAGCTGACGAAGTGCTTCGCGCACAGGCATGCGGCTCACGCCAAACAACGTTGCAAGCTCCTGCTGACGCAGTGCGGTCCCGGCCGGTAAACGCCCGTCCAGAATAGCGCTGCGCAGTTTTTCCTCGATCACGGCCCTGGCTAAATGCGCAGGCGTATGTTCATCGCCTATGATCGCGCGCAATAGGCTTTCTCTAGCGGTGTTGGGCATCGAGGCTTATCTTCATGAGTGCTGTTATTGGATCCAATTGACCCTAGGTCCTGCTCTATAGGTTGTCAAACCGCCAGCACGTAAGTCAGCGATCCATGGTCATGACTGCCGTTCCTTTGCGGGCGCTCATGAAGCATAGCGTGCCGCCAGCCATCGTCAGTGCGGCCAGGACATAAAACATCGTCGCGGGCGGTGTATTGATCAGCAGATAGCCGCAAATCACCGGGCTCAGTGCGCCGCCGAAGGCAGCGAGGTTCTGCGCGCCGTAATAGCTGCCGCGCAAGGCCTCGGGCGCTATTGTATCGACGAATAAATATTCGGCGGGGTATATGATCATTTCCCCGAGCGTAAAAATGAACATCGCGATGCACCACGTCAGCATGCTGTTCGAGAAACTGAAACCGATCAGGCCAAACACGAACAGTCCGATGCCGACACAAATCCACCCGGCGAGCCTTTCACGCTTTAGCCAGCGGCCGATCTGATATTGCAGAAGGATCACGGTGACGGCATTGCAGGCCAATATGGCAGACAGAATGTGCAGCGCATCTTTCTGCGCATGAGTTACCAGCAGAAACTGTGACAGGTAAAGCGTGAACCTTCCGTGAACGATGGTGCTGAGCAGGCTGCCGCAGGTGAACAGAATCAGTGTGCGGTCGCTTTTCAGGATACGGAGCGTGTTGATGAAGCTCTGGGGTTTAACGTTGTCGGCAGGCGTTACTGGTGCGATTCCCACCATCAGAAACACGCTACCCAACGCAATCGCCGCGGCAATCAGAAACGGCGCGAGGGGGAGGTATCCGGCGATGAGTACCCCCAGCATCGGCCCGGTCGCATAGCCGATATTGGTCAGGGTGTAGCGCAACGAGAACACCTTGGCGCGCAGGCCGATGGGCAGGTTTTCGCTGATGATCGCTTTGGAACCGATGAGAAACAGCGCTGACGCGGCTTCGGTGATCACCAGTGTCAGGGTGGTCAGGTAAACGTTGTGGGCAAAGGTCAGCAAGGTGAAACCGATGGCGCTTGAAAGCATTGCCACGATCAGCAGCCGGCGTTTGTCCAGACGGTCGATAATGTACCCGCCATAGAGCCCAAGCAGCGTGGCGAGAAAGACCGCGATGCCCATCAGCAACCCGACATCTTGCTGGTTCAGCCCTAATCGATTACTCAGGAATAGCGTCAGCAAAGGGCTGGTGATCGCACGGCTGACGACGATGGTCAGCGAGCAGATCAGCAGGCGACGGATGACAAGGGAATACGTGGCCACGCGGTGTTTACGTCCTGAAGGAATAATGCCCGGCAAGCTTATAGTCAAAGCAGGCTGGCGTCAGTGGCGGCGACGATCATGCTCGGGAAAGCGACATTTGCTGAAGACACATTTTCAGCGTCTGTCCCGGCCTCTTCCCTGCTAAAGCCGGTGCCACGACATCGCACATGATTTGTGAGAGTTCTGTGTTGGCCTGCAAGCGATGTACACCAGATCAAGGCCAATCTGTGGGAGCCGAGCTTGCTCGCGATAAACGATAGCGCGGTATATCTGCCTACCGCGCTAGCCTTATCGCGAGCAAGCCCGGCTCCCACAGGAGGGTGACCATCTTGAGGTTCCTTAACCCTTCATCCCCGGTAATCCCCAGTTCTGCAAGGGGAAGTCAGCCAGCGACTTCAGGATCAGGTCCGCATGCTCATACTGCTCCAGCGGCATGTGCGAATCGGGTACCGCAACGGCGTACATGCCGGCAGCCTTGGCGGCAGTCACACCGAATGGCGAGTCTTCGAACACAAGGCAATCAGCAGGCGCGATGCCCAGGCGGCGAGCGGCGACCAGGAAAATGTCCGGCGCAGGTTTGGCTGCGCCGACTTCCGGATCGTCTGCCGTCACCACCGTCTCGAACAGTTCGAACCAGGCGCGGTGCATCTGGATTTTGGCTTTGAAATAGTGGACCGATGAGCTGGTGCCCACGGCGATGGGAATATTGTTAGCCGCAAGATGCCGCACCAAGGCTTCAGCCCCGTGCATTGCGGGCGCTTTCGGGAAACGCTCATCCAGCATCGGCGCGCGAATTTCAAGGAACTCATCCACTGAAAGTGGCAGTTCCAGCGCCTCGATCACATAACTCGCGAAGTCCTGCGCGCCGCGGCCAATCGTGTGCTGCTTGACGGCCCAGTCAAATGTGCGGCCATACCGGCTGGCAATCAGATGCGTGACTTCGGTGTAGACCCCTTCGGTGTCCAGCAACAAGCCGTCCATGTCGAAAATCACGGCCTTGATGGGGCCTCGCTCACTTTGCTGTTCAGTCATCGTCTCGGATCCTGTTATTTCAAACCGGGCCTCAGCCTAACGTCTGGAGCAAGACGATTGCTACCCCACAACTGAATGAAGGCAGTTTGCAACCAAACGGCCGAATCGCTGCCCAACAGCGGTAGAAAAGGATCATTCGTACACACAAAAGAGCGACAACGCTGGGCCACTAGAAGGGCGCGATGATAATCTCTCGCCACTTTTCGCCCTTGCGTTGTGCTGCTTTGGTTGGCCTGGAATCAGGCTGCCGAAAAACCGGCAGAGGGTTCAGGGAAGAATTTTTCCAATTACCAGAAACGGATCTCTTCGAGTCAAAACATGAATAAATCAGTAGGCATCGCAGCTGGCGTTATCGTTGTCGTCGGGGCGCTGGCCACCGCCGGAGCATGGTACACGGGCACCCGAATCGAAGGTGTACTGCGTGATTCGATCGAGCAGGGCAACCAGGAACTGGTGAAATCCCTCAAAGGTTCCGGCAGTGCTATCACGCTGGAAATGCTGTCGATTGATCGGCACCTGTTTAGCAGCACAGCGCACTACCGTGTACGCATTCACGACGAGAGCCTCACCACTGAGGATAAAAACGCCGAGTTCCTGTTCGTCGACAACATCGAACACGGCCCACTGCCTTTTTCTCGTTTGAAGAGCTTCAAGCTGCTGCCTGTCATGGCGCAGAGCAACTTCGAAATGGAACAAAGCCCCAGTGCTGCCAAGTGGTTTGCCATGAGCAAGGGCGTGAGTCCGGTTACCGGCCACGCCAGCATCGGCTATGACCGCTCTACCAGTGGCGCGCTGCTGTTGGCGCCGCTTGAGTTGAAAGACACGGACGGTACGTTCACCTTCTCGGGTCTGCGACTGGATACTGAAGCCAGCGCTGATGCCGAAAAAATCAAAGTGCTTGGCAAGATGGATGATTTCCAGCTGAACGTCACCTCGCCAGAAGGTGAGGATGTCGCGCTGGTTGCCAAAGGGCTAACCCTGGACATGGGGGGCACCAAAGGCAAATCCGGCTTCTATCTGGGCCATAACACTTTGAAAGTCGATAGCTTCGTGGGGCAGATTGCGGGGCTGGCACCCGTCGCGGTCAAAGACTTGACCGGTACCAGTCTGATTCAGGAAGAGGGCGGTACTCTTGCTGGGCAGGCGAGCTACAACCTCGGCATGATCAGCTACGACGGCAAGGAGGTGGGCGCTTTGCAGTCGGCGTTCAAATTCAGCAACTTTGACGTCGCCGCCTCAAAAGCGTTGTACGATTTTTATCAAACTAAAATCATGCCGCAGCAACAGGCCGCTTACGCTGCCGGTGAGCTGTATTTCCTGCAACTCAGCCCGGAGGACCAGCAGTTGATGGATGCGCAACTCATCAAACTGCTAGCCGCCAAGCCACACGTCGAGCTTGAAAGGCTTGCCGTCAAAACGGCTAATGGTGAAAGTCATCTGCGTGTTGCTGTGGATTTGACCGACACCGGTACCGAACAGCCATCGCCTGAGCGTTTCCGCAACGCCATCGCTCAGATGGACGCGCGACTGGTTCTGTCCAAACCGATGATCGGCGACCTGGCGGCCCTGCAAGCAAATCTCGCCGGGCAAACCGATCCAGCTGCAATTGCTGAACAGGCCAAAGCCGCTGGCGATATGGTGGGTGCCATGGCAGTCATGATGCAAGTGGCCAAGGTCGATGGCGATAACATCGTCTCAAACATGCAGTACGCCAATAACATCGTCGATTTCAACGGCCAGAAGATGCCCCCGGCTCAATTTATGGCTCTTATCATGGGCAAGGTCATGGGGATGGATATAGCACAGCCTCCTGGCGAGTAAGCATTTTGTAGGAGTTGGCTTGC
>NZ_JACONW010000162.1 GCF_014357575.1 Pseudomonas folii
GTGGTGGGTCGATCACGTTTGAGGGTGTGAAGGATCTGCACCAGGAGAGTCACGAGAAGAGCAGCAACAGTTTGGCCTGGACCTCTATGTCGGGCAAAGGCAATACCGACGAGACCTTGCGCCAGACCCAGATGATTGCCAAGGGAGAGCTGGCAATCAGGGCCGTTGATGGCTTGAAAATTGACATCAAGGAAGTCAACAAACAAACGGTAAGCCAAACCATTGATGCCATGGTCAAGGCCGATCCTCAGTTGGCGTGGCTGAAGGAAGCCGAGAAGCGCGGGGATGTGGATTGGCGGCAAGTGAAAGAAATCCACGACTCCTTCAAATACAGCCAGGCTGGGTTGGGGGTCGCCGCGCAAATGGTTATAGCGATCGTAATGGCCGTATTCGTTGGTCCTGCGGCTATGGCGGCTCTTTCAGGTGCAGGAGCTGGAGCAGTGGTGGCTGCTGGGGGGGCGGCTGTCGCTTCCGGAGCGGCAACTAACGCTGCTACCAGTTTTATTAACAATGGGGGGGATTTAGGAGCTGTCTTCAAGGACGTAACGTCGAGTTCTGCGCTCAAAGGATATGTGGTCAGTGGTGTGACCGCTGGACTGACGGCTGGTGTCTTTGACGGGATAACGGCTACGAAAACAGACCCTTTGACGCTAAAAATCAGCATTGACCTCAGTAGTGCGGAAAACGTCGCTCGATTTGCTGCGAATCAGATGTTGCAAAATTCCACCTCTGCTGCTTTGAGCAAAGCATTGGGTATGGATGCCAGCATTGGTGGCGCTCTTACCACCTCTATCTTGAACACCTTGGCCGCAACGAGTTTCAACGCTGCTGGCGGCTTGAACTTGGTGGACGGCAGTGCCGGGAAGATTGCGCTGCACGCGCTGATCGGTGGCGCTTTAGCCGAAGCCGCTGGGAGCGATTTCATTGCTGGGGCAGTCGCGGCCGGAGTAAATGAAGCTATGGCCAAAGAGTTGCGGCGTGGCATTACGCAATTGGCCCCGGAACAGCGAGATTTGCTACTCACCTCTGCTTCGCAATTGGTAGGGTTATTCTCCGCAGCACTTGTTGGGGGTGATGCTAAAGAGATGGAGGCTGGAGCCTGGATTGCTAAAAACGCTACCCAGTACAACTTCCTAAACCATTACGAAATGGAGGACTTTGTAGGCGACATGCAGGCCTGCAAGACCGATGCTTGTTATCGGAACACTTGGACGGCACAGTACGGCGATAGCAATTACAACCAGCGAAGCCTAGACAACCTGAAGGATGCTTTGGAAACAGTTGGGCCCGCTCGCGCCGGAGCTCTCTTGGGAGAGATCCGAGGCGGCCTTGCTGCATTGGGAGAGCTGCAGTGTTCCTCTGCGGTATGTGATAACTATAAATTCACCTTGATCGATAGAGCGCTCACAGCTAGAGAGTCACTGGAGCAGACGTACCAAGAGGGTGGGGGCATCATTGGAGGTTTGCTATTAGGCCCGGTTGGTGCGATTGGCGGAGCGGTGCGTGGAGCAACAGCCGCAGAGACCAATAGTATTCAGAAGGCGTATACTTACTGGGCTGGTGTTCGAGGTGCAAAAGAGGCTGGAAGCTCTGCGACTAAGTTGAGTCAGGGAGAGCAGAAAGCGGTTGCTAGAATTGATAACATAATAAAAAACTTCAAAGATCATGATATCGAAGGTACATTGAAAGACATGGCTGGAGATCCAGTTCCTCGGAAGAATGGCGGTGGTTACTATGACCATTTGAACGAAATGCAGGAGCGGATAAGAGGGCTTACCAACCATGCAGAAACGCTTAAGAATGTAAGTAACCCAGAGGCGCAAGCGGCCCGACAGGCAGCTTTGGATACTTTAAAACGGATTTCTGACTCTCTAAATGGTGCAGGTATATGAAAAAGACATTTCGTCAAATAGATGAGAGTAATGGGTTTAAGTGGGAAGTTGAGCCTGATTCTGATGAGTCTGCGCTGGAGTCATGGCACAGGTCGATT
Organism: Pseudomonas folii; assembly: GCF_014357575.1. Classification (GTDB taxonomy): domain Bacteria; phylum Pseudomonadota; class Gammaproteobacteria; order Pseudomonadales; family Pseudomonadaceae; genus Aquipseudomonas; species Aquipseudomonas folii. The sequence continues at coordinate 1,991 of NZ_JACONW010000162.1, forward strand.
CTGGACACTCCGATAAACGAGCTTGAGATCGGCGACCTTTGCAGATCGGTCAGGCAAGATATGTATACGTCGGAATTATTGCCTGTCGTGGTTCGCGAGTTGGATAAGGAAGTGCTGGTAGGATTTCTGGATGACGCCGAGTTGCTAAAAGGAACCTCAAAATTATCGGAGGCAGTCTGGGCGAAGAGTTTACTGGTGACGCAAAAAATGTTGAATATTCTGCGGCGAGATAAAGAGCTTATTGCTGCGGAGCCTCGCGCTGTCGAATATGCTCAGGCGCTAGAAAGGAAACTGCTGGCAGCGCTTAATGGTAAATGACACAAGTGCAAAAGCAACTGCGACCGTAATTGACACTGCTCCGATGGCCCAGCGGGTCATGAGGAAACGGGGTCAGACCACGATTGTTTTATTCGATCTTTAATAGTTTTGTTTTTTAAATGATTAGGTTGTGCTTAATCGTGCTCTGACCCCAGTTTCTCCCTGTCGAAGAGCAAAAAACTGACAAGGCAGGAAGATCATGTCAGCCAAGTGATTTCGGATCTGAACGCAGGTGGCAGCGTCGACTTGCAGGCAGGGCAAAACCTTACCGTTATCTCCAGCCAGATTACGGCAGGGCAGGAAGCTTATTTGGTTGCAGGCGAAAACCTGAACATTCTTGCTGCGCAGGACAGTTATTTCTCTCTGTACGACAAAAAGAAGAAGGGCTCGTTTGGCTAAGGTAAAAACCGGCGCGACGAAGTCACTGATGTAAAAAAACATCGGCAGCCAGATCACCACGGGTGGTGACCTCCTGCTGGTGAGTGGTGGCGATCAAAGGTATCAGGCCGCAAAGCTGGAGAGTGGCAAGGACCTGACGATTGATAGTGGTGGGTCGATCACGTTTGAGGGTGTGAAGGATCTGCACCAGGAGAGTCACGAGAAGAGCAACAGTGATGCGTTTTGGATGTCCTCATCAGGTAAGGGCAACACCGATGAAACCTTGCTCCAGACCCAAATGGTCGCTAAGGGTAATTTAGTGATTAAAGCCGTTGATGGTCTCCACATCGACGTCAAACAGGTCAACCAACAGACCGTCACTGAAACTATTGATGCGATGGTAAAGGCAGATCCGCAGCTGGCATGGTTGGAAGATGCTGAGGAGTAGAAACGGGGTCAGACCACGATTGTTCACGTGTCATGTATGCGTTCTTAAATATGTTGAAATGTTTAAGCGGCATCTAATCCCAAATGACTAGCTAGGCTGTAAGTCCAGCCATTGAATTAGGGGTTCTATGTCACGTCGCCTGAGAGTTGTAATGCCAAACGTCCCACTGCATGTTATTCAGCGCGGAAACGATCGAGTAGCATGTTTTTACTCAGAAAATGATTACCTTTTTTATCTGGAAAGTCTAACGGAGCTTGCCTGCAAATATGGTTGCAAAGTTCATGCTTTTTGCTTGATGACAAACCATGTTTATCTATTGTTATCCCCAGGTTGCATCGCTGGTGCAGGCTTGTTAATGAAGGGCTTAGGACAGCGTTACGTTCTATATGTCAATCGCACCTATCGTAGGACAGGTACGCTCTGGGAAGGTCGCTTTCGATCTTGTCTAGTTCAAGAAGATGGTTATGTATTGGCTTGCTATCGTTATATAGAGCTGAATCCGGTTAGGGCGAAGATGGTTGAACATCCCGCTGAATACAGGTGGAGTAGCTATAGGGTGAATGCGCAAAATGAGTCGTCAGCATTAATTACTCCGCACGCCAACTATTATTCATTGGGTGGTTCCGTTCGTGCTCGGTCGGAGAATTATCTGGAGCTTTTTAAGATGGATTTTGCTTCGGAACTAATAGATCAAATTAGGGCGTCCACAAATGGCAACTATGTCTTAGGTGGATCTAAGTTCGCATCTGACATTGGACTCGCGCTGGGCAGGAGAGTAACCTGTGGAGTCGCTGGCCGTCCCCAAAAGCAGACATAAAAACTTTTATTTTCTTAATCGTGGTCTGACCCCAATTTTCTTGGGGCGGCAAGTCGGAACGAGCGGACAAGCCTCGATTCAGATTGTGGTTCGCGATGGAACAACTCAAGTTATCAAGGCTTTGCCGAAATGAAACTCTGTCCTTTCTGTCTGCAAGATGTTGTTTGGCGTGTTCGGCTTAAAACTATCCCCGAGCATCGTTTCTTAATGTGCTTCGAATGCGATTCAGTATGGCTTGAAGATCAACCCGTTTCAGATCTGGTAGGAACGGTTTTTGACAAGCACATGCAATCACTTGGGCTCGCACCGGATTGGAAAGACATCGAGAAGATCGAATCGTTGGAGTGATCCTGCCCATCCAATGTTCAAGAAAGCGGGGGCAGAACACGAATGTTAATTTTATTCTTTACCAGTTTGGTTTTTCTGAAATGATTGGGGACTGAGCCCAATTCTCCAGAAAATATAAATAGACATGCAGCGCACTGACTTATAAATGCAGGACTCTAAAATGCCTAAGCGCTTTCTCATAGCCTTTTTGATGCTTTCATTGGCTGGTTGTGCTGCCAATCTCAAACGCGAATATCAGGATCAGCTCCGGAACTCGACAACGCTGATTGCATATTCATTTAAGCAAGCCATCCAGCAGGCCTCGTCCACACCGTTGCCTATCGGTTGGGAAGTCTTTCCCAAAAAGTGGGAGATTAGTGGTACTGATCCGCGTCTGGCCGTTGACCAAGAGCCCGGGAGCTATCGGGTATTCGACTTTCAACTGAAGAAGGGGCAAGCCTATATCATTCACCTCAAGTCGATGTGCAATAACATGTGCCTGTCGCTTCTCAACACCGCTTTGAAACCTAGGGTTGCAGTGGTTAATGCCCAAGGTGATTTGATTGCTGATCATTTGCTCGGAAAAACGGGGTCAGACCCCGATTGATTTCTTACAGAAAGGCCGCCATGCGCAAGCTGTTCCAATGTTATAAGTCAATTCAAGGCTAAGTATCCGAACATTACTGTCAATGTGGTCGATAATGGTGGTGTAATTCGTCCGACCAAAAAAGGAATCTGAGATGCTGCACGAAGAGCGTATTACTTATACAACCCTTAAGTCGTGGGCGCTGGACTGCTATTATGAAGGGTGTCGAGACCACGCGGTTATGAAGGGGTGGCCTCATGAACAGATCATGGGATACGTCGATTACCAATTTGAAGACGTCTTTGAGCGCCCAGTGGAGAGCTTCATGTGGCGAGTCATCCTGTTGGTTCTATCTGGCGGATGGCATGAAGACTGGTGTTCTCGTGCGCGTCAACTGATTGAAGATCAAATCATCAAAAACGGAATTGATAGCCTTTTGGCCGGAGTGCCTGCTGACGAATCAGACTTGTTTCGACATGACCTAAGAATTTTGAAACTGATCTGAAGGTGCAGAAGACATCCTTATAACTAAAACTTTCCATAGGTGGCTGGCAAAATCAGTCAGCGGAAATACGGGGTCAGACCCCCGATTGATTTATTGGTTCTTTAATAATTTGGTTGTTTTAAGTTGGTAGGCTTTACTTAATTGTGGCCTGGCCCCAATTTCCATTGGCTGTCCAAAAAAAGTAGACGTACAGTTTTTATTTTTTAATCGTGGTCTGACATCAATTTTCCCCGTTTTCTAGGGTTTAAATGTTGTGAGGATAAAGTGTGAGTGATGCTAATGTTATTGATTGTTGCTCTGTTTTGTTGGCTGACCTTGGGTTTGGAAATGAAACTCTAGAATCGCTAATTATGAAGTGGCGCTTTCTTGTTGGGCAGTGCCGTGAAGGATATGAGTGGGACTATTCGGAGTATAAAAATGAAATTAGAGCTAGGTGTCTGATAAATGAATTGCAGAATTGTCCTGGTATTTATGGCGCGATTGAACTGAAGGGTTTTTTTAACGATGTGGCTTTGCTGGATGAAGAGTTCAAGAGTTTGTTGCAGCCGGGTGTGGATGTGAATGAGGGGGGTAGTTGGTGGGAGAGGGGCGTTTTGTCGCGTGCTGGAGAAGAGTACCGCTGTTACATGGCCAATGCCCACCGAGTCTCGGTTGAGCGTATTAAGGATTAAAAAAATCGGGTCAGGACACGATTTGTTATTAACAATATGATAGTTGGGTTTATACAGTGATTAGGATATGCTTAATCGTGGTCTGCCCCCAGTTTCTTCATTACCTCGATTACTTCAAAGGGAAATAGCAATGAGTACCGAGAATTTAACACCTGAACTCGCATATCTTGCGATGTATGAATTTCTTGTCGAGTTGTATGAGCGAACAAAGTTAGATGGCTTGGGTTCCTTGTTGGGTTGTATGAGTTATCTTGCCGATGGTCAGACTGCCGATCCGGCAGTTTGGACGGATTGGATGCTCTGTGTGGCTAAAGTTCTAGCCGGGCAGGGTGATGCTCAACTGAACCTGACATGATTTGATCTGTACCTGCAATCCGCGTCTTTTGAGCAGTGAGAATTGCTCAACTCAATCGCGTTCTCAAGGCCATCACGTATCATTACCTCGACAAAGAGCTGGTAAACACGCGCGCTTACTTGCCGCAGCGGGAGCTGTCCCGAGGCACGCTTGAAGTGCTGGTCGTGGAAGGCAAGCTGGAAAGCCTCAAGGGCGAAGCGGGCAGTGGCCTGTCGGAGCGGGAACTGGCGATAGCGTTTCTTGGCCGGGAAGGGCAAGAGCTGAACCTGCGTGAGATCGAGCAGCTAAAATTCAGGTGCTTGATTCTTTGGCTGAGCCCGTAGTAATAAATGGGGCGTTGAAGCATTTAAGGGTGTGTGGAATGGTCACTCCATCTATAAGCAGCATTCTCGTTGTTCAGTCAATTACTTATTCGGATATTAATGCTGAGATAGTTTATGTCTTTTCGATTGATGGCGTTGAATGTGAGTTTTCTGGAAGGCTAAGGAATAATCTAGGCATAAAAGGAATTGAGTACAGTGAAGAGTTGGACGCTTTCTTGATGTTAATCATGCCGATAGATGCGAATGTATCAAAGAAGCTGCTTGCACTATCTTGGAATTATGTTGAAGGCGCAGCTTTAAATTTTCCAGTGATTCTTGTTTCGCCGTAGTTGGTTTATGGGGGGCTGGATCAACCCTCGGTTGTTTAATCTGCTCTTTAATAATTCGGTTTTTCTGAAATGATTGGTTTGTGCTTAACCGTGGTCTGACCCCGGTTTCTCTTCAATTTCTCTTAAACATACCGAGCTTGATATGCTTGCGTCGTCATGCAACCCTTTTTCCGCTAGCCAAAATTAATACCGCCCAGAGAATCAGAAATGGATTGTTCTTTCAAAAAAATAGCAGCCTGTATATGCCTCGTCGCCTCGCTGGCAGGGTGCGTCACCAAAGACCTGTCCAACGAAAACAGGCAACTCGTCAAATCCATCTGGATTGTCCCGATTGACATGTCTTTGGGGAAATTCACGTACAACAGCATGGATCAGGCCTGGGAAGCCGGACTGGGCGCGGGAGTGGGAGCCGCTTCAGGTATGGTGACTGGCTCCAAGATTTCACCAGCGGTATTGGCGGGAGCGAGTGCTGCTTCGGCGACGAATAACAGTAGGGTCAGTCCGGCTGAAGCGATCCGTCTCAATATGCAGCGCAACGATATCGATGTGGGCGTGATCCTTCGAGAGCGACTTGAGGCGCGGATAACGAAAGAAAAACTATTTATCATCACTCCGGATGCTGCCACAGCCGATGCAAAAATAGAGTTCATTGTGACGGAGTGGGGCGTGTCATTGAAAAACTTCAGTACCGAGCTGTACCCGACGATAGGTCTTTCTGCAGTCATGCGGCGTGGTGACGAACAGATCTGGCGTAACTTTGAGACCATCACGGCGCTCAGTGACGGCAATGATCTAGCGTTTACTCCCCAGCGGTACGCTACGGATCCAGAGGCATTGCGGACTGCTTTTGGTCATGCCGTTGATTTAATGGTCGACAAGCTGATGACTGATTTGAAGCAGTAATCAGGTCAGCTGATTGCGCAGACGTATTCATGAATGCTTTAGCATTCAAGCCTGCTTGGTATTGCTCTTTTTACCTTCAGGCTTGTTACGGCAGCAATACTCTAAGCGCGATGACTACATGACAGAACTCTCCAAGCCTGTAGGACTATTCCGAAATTTCGCTATATCGGACAGCGCTTGTTGCACCGCTCGCAGTCACCGAATAATCTCCGCCCGTCGTGTAACCAGCGACCGGTTTTGACAGGCCGCCCCAATCGAGGAGTAACAATCGCCAACCAGTGCGCTGACATTAAATCAGCAGGCTGCGCCATGGCGTCTCAATCTATTAGGGAGATCCCACATGATCAAATCCGCACCAAATTTCAGCCTCTTCACGGTAAAACCAGATGTCAGCGTTAATGACGCCCTGGTGCTCGCTTGCGAATACTTAACCTGCGCCGCAGCTACGGCTTACGAATCTGCAGATAACCACACGCCGGAGTTTCGGGCATTGGCGCGCTCGGTTGTGCATCAGTTGGAGGCGGCGCGTGCGCTGGTTGAGGCGTCGGTGATGGGGTTGGAGGGGCAGCGCAAGGCGATTTAGTGTGTCTTGGTAGGAGCGTTTTTCAATGGCGGTGGATGTGAGTCGTTAATTCACCTGATGCACCATAGCGCCCATATCGCGGGCAAGCCTCGCTCCCACAGGGAGTTTGAGTTTGCAGGGACATCCCACAGATGCATCTCAATATCAGTGAAAGGTCGTGGGACAGGCTTTAACCAAGCCAATAAAAAACCCGCTGTCACCATTAGGTGGCAGCGGGTTTTTACTGTCATCGATTACTTGCTGTCAGGCAGCGCGTAAGCGATCACGTAGTCACCGCGATCCGGCGACTGACGTCCACCGCCAGCAGTGATGACCACGTATTGCTTGCCGGTTTTGGGCGAAACAAAAGTCATCGGGCCGCCCTGGCTACCGACGGGCAGACGGGCTTTCCAGGCTTCTTCACCGTTGGCGGAATTGAAGGCGCGCAGGTAGTAGTCCTGAGTACCGGCGATGAAGATCAGTCCACCTTGGGTCGACAGGGTGCCGCCCAGTGTCGGCATGCCGATTGGCAGCGGCAGATGCATTTTGATGCCCAGTGGTCCGGTGTCTTCAACGGTGCCGACTGGCACTTGCCAGGCGACCTTCTGGGTCTTCATGTCGATCGCGGTCAGGGTGCCGAACGGCGGGGCCTGACACGGGATACCGGCAATCGACAGGAAGCGGTTTTTGTTCACGGCATACGGCGTGCCTTTGAGCGGCACTGCGCCCATGCCGGTGTTCAGTGCTTCGCCACCGGAAGAAGCCTTGGCGTCTTTCTGTTGCGGCACCATCTGGACCCACAGGCCCAGACGCATGTCGTTGACGAAGATGAAGCCGTGGACCGGGTCAGTCGAGAGGCTGCCCCAGTTCATGCCGCCCAGTGAGCCCGGGAAGGACAACGACTTGTCAGTGCCCGGCGCGGTGTACAGGCCTTCGTAGCGCATTTGCTTGAACGAGATACGGCACAGCATCTGATCAAACGGCGTCGCGCCCCACATGTCCGATTCGGTCATGCGCTTGGTGCCGATCTGCGGCATGCCGCTCGACAGGGGTTGAATCAGCGAGTACGGCTCGTTGGGGATGTTGCCAGCCTTGACCGCTACATCTTCAACTTTGGTTAACGGTTTGCCGGTAGCGCGGTCGAGTACAAAGATCTGACCGGCCTTGGTGCCGATCACCACGGCAGGCACTTTGCTGCCGTCGGCTTTGGTGAAGTCGATCAGGCTAGGCTGCATCGGCAGGTCGAAGTCCCACAGATCATTGTGGACAGTCTGGTAGACCCACTTCTCGTCGCCGGTAGTCGCGTTCAGCGCGAGAATCGAAGCGCCGTATTTGTGGTCCAGCGAGGTACGTTCAACGCCATAGATGTCGGTGGACGAGCTGCCCATCGGCAAGAAGATGGTGTTCATCGCCGGGTCGTAGGACATCGGTGCCCAGCTGTTTGGCGTACTGCGCACATAAGTGGCGTCGCCCGCTGGCGCCTTTTTGTCTTCCGGGTTGCCCGGATCGAACGCCCAGCGCATCGCGCCAGTGATCACGTCAAAACCACGGATCACGCCGCCTGGCATGTCGGCCTGAACGTTGTCAGCAACGCGACCGCCCACGACTACCGTGGAGCCAGCCATCAGCGGTGCGGACGACAGTTGATAGTAGGAGTCCGGCACGTTACCCAGGCCAGCCTTCAGATCAACCTGACCGTTGGTGCCGAAGCCCTGGCAGAACTCGCCAGTGTCAGCGTCCACGGCAATCAGGCGCGCGTCGATGGTGTTGGTCAGCAGACGACGCTGGCAGTTGGCGCCAGCGGGTACCGATACCGCAGTGGCGGGCGTGCTGCCGTCAACCGGCTGAGCCAGTGCGGCCGTCGAATCGAAATACGCCAGCCCACGGCAGCGCTGCCAGACCTTGCTCTGTGCGTTGATTTCGTTCTTCCACAGCTGTTTGCCGGTGTCGGCATCCAGTGCGATGACGTTGTTGTGCGGGGTGCAGATGAACACCTTGTCGCCGACTTGCAGCGGGGTCATCTGGTCTTCGGCACCGTTGCCGTCGCTGATCGCCACGTCGCCGGTCTGGTAAGTCCAGGCGGGCACCAGGCTGCCGACGTTGCTGCGGTTGATCTGGTCCAGCGCCGCGAAACGGCTTCCGCCTTCATCGTTACCGTAATGGGCCCAGTCTTTCTGCGCTTTGGCAGGGTCGACTTTGGTCAGGCCCGGGCCGTCACCGGTCGGGGAGACCGACGCGTGAGGAATGAACATGCCCCATACGCCGCCAACGATGGCCAGGGCCAGCAAGCCGCTCAGCGCGTAACCGCCGCGACCGCTCACAAGGCCATTGGCTTTGCGCAGTGTCGGATAGACCAGCGCAACCACGAGGCTCAATACGCCCAGTGCGAACAGGCGGGAGATTTGCGGCCAGAAGTTCAGACCGGCGTCAGCCAGGGCCCAGATGATGGACAGCACCATGACGACCGCGAACAGCCAGGCACCTGTCAGGCGCTGTTTGAAGAGCAGTACTGCCGATACGAGCATACCGAGACCGGCAAGCAGGAAGTACCAACTGCCGCCAACCGTGACGAGAAAGCCGCCCAGTCCTGTGAACAGTAATCCAAATACCAACACGCCGAGCGCCGCGACCCAGATGGGCCAGCGGCTGACGGATGCCGTAGGTTGAGACTTAGTCATGGTGCATGATCCTGATAACGCGTGAGCGTTTGTGTGAAAGGTTAAGCGTAGTGGAGGAAGCGGCCGGTGAAGCTGCTCCCGGGCAGTGGTCGCGACGAACTTTTCGGGCTCGACGTAGACGACACGGCTCAGTTCGATGGAACTCCGCAAACAATTAACTAACTGGTTACTTTTGCAACGATATCAAAAAAAGCCCTGCCTGCGACAAATTGTCATTCCGCGTTTAGGGAAAACACTGTTGCGGTATTGGTAATAATGGGTCAGTTGTTGCGGTTCTAATTTACCGTTGTCGGGATT
>NZ_JACONW010000163.1 GCF_014357575.1 Pseudomonas folii
GGAAGCATTTCAAGTCAGGCTCATCAAAACCTCTGAGCTATCTCTTCCGCCAGAAATGCTGCATCAAGCCGCCGCAGCCTGCGCCCTTCTCATGCTCCACATCGCAATCACGGCAATCAACGCAACAAGAGCGCTGAAGAACTCACCCACATGGCGCAAGCCAAACACCGGCACGCTGACCCCGACAGCAATCACCGGCAATGACATGGACAGGTACAACACCACAAACAGCGCCGAGGCGACCGCGGCTTTCTGATGCGGCGGGCTGGCGGCCGTTACCGCGCCCATGCCAGCGCGGAACACCATGCCCTGGCCGATACCTGCGGTGATACCCGCAACGATCAGCAACAGCATATGCTCAGTCGCGATACTCAGGCCCAGGGTCAGCATGCCAAGGATCAACGCGACGCAACCCAGGGTCATGTGCTGACGAGACGGCAACCATTGCAACAGCGCTTGACCGACTACCGATGCGGCGAAGAACGAGCCGACCACGGCACCGATCACGATGCCACTGGATTGCTCCATGACCTGACGCATGATCGACGGCACCATGCTGGTGAACAGCCCGGCAACGCTAAAGCCTGCCAGCCCGGCGATGGCTGCCGGAATGAACAGACCGCGCACTTCGGCAGGAATCGAAGGCCGCATAACCCGCAGGCGTGGTACCTCCGGGCGCTTGACTGTTTCCCGGGCAACCATGACACCCACCAACGCAATGCCCAGAAACCCCAGATGCAGCCAGAACACCAGTTGCAGGGGATGCGGCAGATGCTGTGAGGTCAGACCTGCCAGCAAAGGTCCAAGCCCGAGGCCGAACATGTTGGCAGCCGTCGCCACCAGCGTGGAGCGCTTGCTCCAGGACTTGGGGGCCAGCTCGATGATTGCCACCGTTGCAGTACCGGTCATGATCCCGGCGGAAAACCCGGAAAACAGTCGGCCCAGCAACAGACCGCCAATGGAATTGCAGTACAGGAAAATAACCGCACTGATCGCGCCCATGACCAGCCCCGCACACAGCATCGGACGGCGCCCGACCTGATCGGACCAACTGCCCACTGCCAGCAACGCGGCGATGACCCCTGCGGCGTAGATCGAGAAAATAAGCGTTACCCAGGTTTCGCCAAAGCCCATTTGCTGTTGGTAATAAACATACAGTGGCGTCGGCAGCGTGGTGCCAACCATGACGATCAACAAGGCGCAGGCCACCAGAATGAAATCTCTGCTGGAGGTTGAAACAGGCTTGGTCATGCAGGGCGTCCGGTGAGGAAATTCGTGTTCATGCGTCCGGCATCGATGGCCGGGGGTAGCCATAGTACAGAGGGGTGGGAAGGATCGGCAGAGAAGGTTTCAAGAAATTTCAGACAGGCAGATGAAAAAACCAATCCTGACACCACGCTGTCCCGCTGCCGACGGAGTACTTGTGGGAGCGGTGCTTGCCCGCGATAAGCGGCGACGAGCTCTGAAGGGTAAATCGCGGTGTTCTTATCGCGGGCAAGCACCGCTCCCACATAAAAGCCGCATTTATTCAGTGAGTTTTTTTATGTTCGATGAAAGCTCCTCTACCGACTAATCATTCTTTACGAAAGAAAAACGTCACCTGTCCCAACTCCACACCCAGCTTGCTCATGTACGAGCGATTGGCCAGGGTCTTTTCGTCCAGCAGGTACATCCAGTCGTCGAAGTGCACTTTGTACGTGCTCCCGTCCACCGGCAGGTTCAGCACGTAACGCCAGTGAAAGGCATTGCCGGACACTTCACCGAAAGCCTCACCGTCGACATCTCCCGCCGTTCCCTTCCAGCGGCCCGGCCCGTCAGGAACCAGCGTCCATACCCGGGTTTCTTTTTTACCGTCGCTGTAGGTGAAGTCTTCGTGCAGGATCAGCGCGTCACCTTCGCTGCGACCATTGATCACCACGTCCATGCGTTTGGTGACTTCCCCGGAACGCTTCTGGAAGATGCCTTGGGCGACAACACGCCCGGTGAAGTATTCCCGCAGATCCAGCTTTGGGGTTTCCTGACTGTATTGCTTCACGTCCACGCCGCTGCAGGCAGTCAAACCAATGCATGCAGCGATGATCATGGCCTTCAACATGGTGCAGCTCCCAGCAGAGAAATGAGTTATTTACGTGCCCCGCCCATCAGTTGCTCACGCAGCTCCGGGTTACGGGTTTTCGGGCTCAGCCAGATATCAAAGAATGCTTTGGCAAACTGCGGATCCTGTACAACATGCTGCAGCTTGTCACCGACATAAAAACGCGCCTCTCGACCCGGGAAATACACCCCGGTGATCTTCATGCCCTCTTCTACATCGACAAACGCCTGAGCCATTTGCTCACGCCAGGCGACCAGCTGCGTTTCGGGGATCGCCTTCGGGGAAGTACGCTTGATCTCGACGATACTGGCCTCAACCAGATCATCCCGGGAAATCGTCCGGTGATAAGTCAGCTCCAGCGCAAAAGGCTGATCGGCCTTCAAAGGCTTGCCGGCACTCAACAAGCGCGCGGTGTAGACACGAAAGCCAAACACCCGCAGATCGCCCCCACCGATGACCTGCGCATTGGGCAGCGCTTCCTGCCAGGAAGCGTTCGCCACCTGGCTGAGCACTTGACTGAACAGCAGAAAAACCACCAAGCAAAGTCGTGTCATACAAAGTCGTGCCATACATCGCCTCTCGTCCGGATCTTCAGGGCAAGACCAAAAAAGGGCCAGCAACCAGATGCAAGGTCAAAGACCACAACAACACCCGGATGCTGACCCCTAAGACATAAAAGCTATACGAGGAACACGATCTTGTACAATTTTTAGCGAGGTTTTTATTCAAACGCCTGATTGCTGATTTCTGGCGAAGGAAATTTGCGATGTGCCGACACCCTCCCGGCTAACGCCGACCCAACGGGGTTGGGCATCTCCTCTACCCCATCTTCACGCGTCTTTGTAAACCGGCTCGCCCAGGTTGAGCATCAAACGATTGGCCCAGGCGAAAATAGAGATCGCGTGGATCAGGTCCAGAATCTGCGCATCATCCAGACCTTGCGCGCGCAATGGCCCGATGTGTTCAGCACCCAGCGCAGCCGGATCAAGGGTGAGATCGATGGAAAAACGCACGATGGCCTTTTCCCGCTCAGTTGTCCCGGCCGTTTCAGGATCGGTGAAGATCTCGGCAATCACATCGTTACGCTTTGCCAGTTGCTCAAAGCGCTGGGCATGTACCGAGGCGCAATACACACACTGATTGATACGGGAAACCACGGTGCTCGCCAGTTCACGTTCGGCACGCGACAAACCGCCGGGGGCGTACATGATGGCGTTGAAGGCCAGAGAGCGCTGACGCAGCACCTCGGGCTGATGCGCCAGGGTCAGGTAATAATCGGACACCTTGGCCTGCGGATGACTCTCTTCCAGCACGGCCACTTGTTCGGGTGTCGCGCTGTCGAGCTCGATGGTTGGCAGCCAGGCTTTCCAGCCCAATACTTCGCTGGTGAAACCGTTGATACGGATAGGCTCACTCATGACGCGGCTCCTGCGGCTGACAACGCGGCAAGACCTGCCGCCAGGCGAATCTGATACGACAGGTAGGCAATCAACTGTGCGAGCACGACGATTTCTGCGGTCGACAATCCGGCTTGCTGCAGCACATGCAACGCCTGCTGATCACCTTCCACCGGGCGCTCGATCAGAGTGCGGGTAAAACCGAGAATGGCGTGCAAGCGAGCATCGGTTACGCGCTCAAGGGCTGCGAAATCCAGTGCGCCAATCAGCAACGGATCAACGCTCAACGCCTGCAACTGCTCTTTATAGTAATCAGCCAACAACGGGCTGGGCGTCAGACGGCTGGCAAAATAGGCCACCAGCAGGCGCTCATTCAGGGACAGATTATTCTCAAGCAGCGGGTCGAAAAACTGCGCGTGGCTGCCCTGAGTCGCGGCCAGCACTTTGTCACGGGCATGGCGAACCTGATGCAGATGCGTGCCGGGCGTCAGACCCAGCAAATCATCCAGGACATCCGGCGATTGAGCGGTGGAATTCATCACAAATCCTCTGAGTGCATCGGGCTGATGCCTGTCGCCAGCAAGGCGTCAGGCTCAGGGTTTCAAGACTTCAAGGCAGTTTGGTAACCATGCTTGCGGCCGTGCGGTCGCTGACCAGAGGCTCAACTTTCAGGTCTTTGCGCGCAGCCCAGATGTTCTGATAGTGGAACAGCGGAATGATACCGACGTCGTCGGTCACGACCTTCGCGGACTCTTCCAGAATGGCCCGGCGCTTGGCTTCGTCGAACTCGGCGGTGGCTTTGGTCAATGCCTGATCCACCAGCGGGTTGCTGTAGTGACCCCAGTTGGAGGCACCCAGACCCTTGGCGCTGTCGACGGTGGTCAGAATGTTGGTCAGCGCATAAGCCGCTTCGCCAGTGCCGTTACCCCAGCCAATCACACTGATTGCCAGTTCGTTCTTGTTGGCCTTACCGGCGTAAACCGCCCAGGGCAACACTTCCAGTTGCACCTTGACGCCAATCCGCGACCAGAACTGTGCCACGGCCTGCATGGTTTCCGGCGCTTGCGGGTAACGGTCACCCGGTACGTGCACGGTCAACTGGAAGCCATCCGGGAAGCCCGCTTCCTTCAACAGCTCCTTGGCCTGTTTCGGGTCGTACGGAATGTTTTTCAGGTCCGCGTTATAGCCGAAGGTATTGGCGGGCATCCACTGGTTGGCCTCGGTCACGGTGCCTTGCATGATGCGTTCGACAATCGCCTGACGATTGATCGCCAGCGACAACGCCTTGCGCACCTTCACATCGCGCAGCGGGTTTTGCTCCAGAGGTTTGCCCGCGTTGTCACGGATAAACTCGTTCGGGCCTTCGCGGAAGCTCGGCTGAACAATCAGTGCACGCAGCCCGGAGTAAGCGTAAACCTTCACATTCGGGCTTTGACGCAGGCGGGCCACGTCCGTTGGCGAGACCTTGTCGATCACGTCCACATCACCCGCCAGCAAGGCTGCGGTGCGGCTCGCGGCATTGGCGATATAACGATAATCAACGCTGTCCCACAGCGGCTTCTCGCCCCAATACGCGTTGTTGCGCTCGAAAATCGTGCGGTCGCCCGGCACAAAGGAAACGAAACGATAAGGCCCGGTGCCGACCATCGCTTTGCCCGAGTTGTAATCAGCGCTCGCGGCACCTGCACCCACGTGACGGCTGACGATGTAGATCGAATCGACGTCCGGCAGCAGGTTGGCGTTAGGAGAGCGGGTCTTGATGATCAGGGTGTGATCATCCTTGGCCTGGATCGACTCGACGGTCCGCATGGCTCCTGCGTAAGACGCAACGGAACCGGGTACGGCCCGGGCTCGTTCGAAGGAAAACACGAAGTCATCGGCGGTGAGCGGCTTGCCGTCCTGCCATTTGACGTCATCGCGCAGGCTGAACTCCCAGGTCTTGTCGTCCAGCACTTTCCAACTCTTGGCCAGGCCCGGCAGGGTCTTGTCGTCGTGACGATTGACCAGCGATTCGAAGGCATGCAGCGCCACCGAACGATCACCGGCGTAGTTATTCAGTTGCGGATCGAGGGACGAGACCGGGTCGGCGTAACCGATACGCAACGCTTCAGCCGAGGCGCTGCCGCCAGCCAGAATCAGGGCCGAGGCCAACAGTGAACGAACAAGAGGTTTCATGTGTTGTTTCCTTGTACGCAATGGCAATAAGAAAGACGGACGATCAAGCGTCCGTTCAGGCTGTTTCGTTGAGGTGGCAAGCGCTCAGGTGGTTCGGCGAAACCTCCCTGAGCGGTGGAACTTCCACGCGACAGCGCGCCATGGCGTGCGGGCAACGAGGATGGAAATGACACCCGGCAGGCGGGTTCAGCGGGCTGGGGATTTCCCCTTTGATCGCGTCATAACGGGCACTGCGAATATCGAAACGCGGGATCTGCGCCAACAAGGCCTGGGTGTAAGGATGATTGGCACGACTGAACAGATCGTCGACGTCGGCGCTCTCCACGACCCGCCCCAGGTACATCACCACCACGCGATCGCACAGATGCTCGACCACACCAAGGTCATGGCTGATGAACAGATAGGTCAGACCCAGCTCGTCGCGCAGGTCCATGAACAGGTTGAGAATCTGCGCCTGAATCGACACGTCCAGGGCCGCCACCGACTCATCGCAAACCAGCAGCTCAGGCTGCACCGCCAACGCACGAGCGATACCGATGCGCTGACGCTGACCGCCGCTGAACTGGTGCGGATAGCGTTGGCGTAATTGCGGGCTGAGCCCGGCACGTTGCAGTTGCGCGCTGACGTAATCGTCGAACCCGGCCTTATCGGTCAGGCCATGGAGCAACGCGCCCTCCCCGACGATACGATCAACGCGAAGACGCGGATTAAGACTGGCGGATGGATCCTGAAAAATCATCTGGATTTTCAGTCGCGCCGCCTGACGCTCTTCATGGGTGAAATCTTCAATGGACTTGCCGTCAATGGACGCCGTGCCGGAAGACACCGGCAGCAAGCCCGCGACCATCCGGCCAAGGGTCGACTTGCCACAGCCGGACTCGCCGACCAGCCCCACCACTTCGCCCCGCACAATGCGCAGGTCAACCCGGTCGACCGCGTGTGTCACTGACGTCGGCCGGGTCAATTGCAAACGCTGCAAGAGATGTTGCAGTCCGCTGTCGGGACTGGCTTTGCCGAATGTCTTGCTGACATCGCTCAGCTCGATGATTGGCGTCGATTCATTGCTCATCGGCGGCTCCCGGATGAAAACAGCGGACCAGTCGGCCCGGCTCTATCGCTTGACTGGGGGGATCCTGCTCGCACACCGAAGTTGCTCGGGTACAGCGCGCAGCGAAGGCACAACCTGTTGGCATCGACAGCAGATCCGGCGCCATGCCGGGAATCTGCCGTAACCGCTGACCGCGTTTGTTACGGCTCGGCAGGCTGTCGATGAGGCCTTGGGTATAAGGGTGTTGCGGGCGATCCAGCACCGCCGCGACGGTGCCTTGTTCGACGATGCGCCCGGCGTACATCACCGCAATATCGTCCGCCAGACCGGCGACTACCGACAGGTCGTGAGTAATCCAGATCAGCGAAGTGCCCTGCTGACGGACCAGCTTCTGCACTTCACTGAGGATCTGTGCCTGAATGGTCACGTCCAGTGCTGTGGTGGGTTCATCGGCAATGATCAGGTCTGGCGAATGCAGCAATGCAATGGCAATCGCCACCCGCTGACGCATGCCACCGGACAACTGGTGCGGGTAAGCGCGCAGTCGCTCATCAGGACTGGCGATGCCCAGCAGCGCCAACGTACGGCTGGCATGCTCCCGGGCCTCGGCGCGGCTGAGGGGCTGATGCGCTTGCACCGCCTCGATCATTTGCGTGTCGACGCGCAGCACCGGATTGAGGGTCATCATCGGGTCCTGAAAGATCATCGCGATGCGATTGCCTTGCAGGTGGCGCAACTCCCTGGCAGACAAGCGGGTCAGGTCACGGCCTTGAAACAACACTTCACCGCCGCTGATACGTCCCGGCTCATCCACCAGACCCAGAATCGAGAAACCGGTGACTGATTTGCCGGAACCGGACTCGCCCACCAGACCCAGAATTCGCCCCGGTTGAATGCTCAGGGACACATCACGCACCGCGGGTAGCACCCCGGCGCGGGTATAGAACGACGTACACAGGCCGCGCACATCCAGCGTCGGCTGCACGCTGGCCGCTTGCTCGACGGCTAACGATTCGGCAGAACTGTTTGGCAGGCTCATCGTTGCAACCTCGGGTTCAGCACATCACGCAGACGGTCGCCCACCAGGTTGATGGCAACGATGGTTATCAGCAGCGCCACACCGGGATAGAAGCTGATCCAGTACTCGTCGCTGAGCATGTATTGAAAGCCGTTGGCGATCAGCAACCCCAGCGAAGGCTCGGTAATCGGCACGCCAAGACCGAGGAACGACAAGGTCGCTTCCAGGGTGATCGCCCGGGCGATCTGCAGCGCGCCGATCACGATCAGCGGTGGCAGGCAGTTGGGCAGAATATGTCCGACCACAATGCGCCATGAACCAACGCCCTGGCCCCGAGCGGCATCGACGTATTCGCGGCGACTTTCAGTCAGCGCCTGACCTCGGGCGGTACGGGCGTAGTAGGCCCATTCCAGTACTACCAGGGTGAGCATCACATTGCCGACGCCTTTGCCCAGCCAGGCGAGAATCATCAACGCCATGAGAATCACTGGAAATGACAACAGCAAATCCACCAGACGCATCAACAACGCATCGACCCAACCGCCCGCGTATGCCGATAACAGACCGAGCATAGTGCCGAGTACCGCCGCGATCAGTGCGGAGCCAATACCGACCCAGAGGCTGATACGCAGGCCGTAAATGATCGCCGACAGCAAATCGCGACCCTGGCCGTCGGTGCCCAGCCAATAGGTATAACCGGCGTCGACGTTTTCCGTGCCCGGCGGCAGGCGCGCATCCAGAACGTTGAGCTGCATCAGGTCATAGGGGTTCTGGTGAACAATCCAGGGTGCCAGCGCCGCAACGCCGACAATAAACACCAACACCAGCAAACCGAGCATGGCCGTCGGCGAAGTCTTGAACTCCGAGACGCCGCGCCGCCATGGAGATTGCGCCTTGAAGGTCGCTACAGGGGCCTGGCTCATCGTTTGGCCTCCACACGAACACGCGGGTCGAGGAAGTAATACAACGCATCGACAATCAGATTGAGCACCACAAAAATCACCACAACCACCATCAGATAAGCCACCACCACCGGGCGGTCGAGCATATTGATGCTGTCCAGAATCAGCTTGCCTGCACCGGGCCAGGCGAAAATGCTTTCGGTCACCACCGCATAGGCGATGGTCGAACCCAGCTCCATGGCCAACACCGTGACCAGCGGAATCATGGTGTTGCGCATCACATGCATGCACATCACCCGCACCGGCGACAGGCCTTTGGCCCGGGCAAACTTCACGTACTCCTGCGGCAGCACTTCACGCACGCCAGCACGGGTCAGGCGCAGCACCAGGGATATCTTGAACAGCGCAAGATTGAGCGCCGGCAAAATCAGATGCTGCAAACCGTCGAGGGTCAGGAAAGACCACTGGATACCGAACAGCTCGCGCGTCTCACCGCGGCCACTGGCAGGCAGCCAGCCAAGCTTGATGGAGAACAGCATGATCATCATCAACGCCACCCAGAACGCGGGCAGTGAAAAGCCGACGATGCTGGAGGCCATCAACATGCGTGACAACGGGTGATCGGGATAGCTGCCGGCGAACATGCCCAATGGCACGCCGAGGACAACAGCGAGAAACATCGCGCTGAAGGCCAGCTCAAATGTCGCGGGCAGGCGTTGCACGATCAGGCGCATGGCGTCTTCGTGGTAAACAAAGCTCTGGCCTAGATTGCCTTGCACTGCGCCCTTGAGGAACAGCAGATATTGCTGCCATAACGGCTTGTCCAGCCCCAGATGAGCTATGGCCGCCAGCCGTTCGGCCTGATTGAGGTCCTCGCCGACCAGAATGTCCATCGGGTTGCCGATGGCGTTCAGGCCAATGAAAACCACCAGGGTCATCAGCAGCACCACCAGCAGCGACTGACTCAGGCGACGCACCAGCCAGCCGATCATCGGCGTAACTCTTGAGCCGTCGGCTCGCTGGCGACCCATTCATCACCGAGCAACTCAGGCTCGGCGTAATTCTGCATGGCGGTAAAATGCAGCTCGATGTCTTCGTTGAACAACTGCCCTGCCAGGCCTTGAGCGAGACGCTTGGCGCCTTCGCTGATGGCCGGAATATCACCTGACACCGCGCCGTAGCTCAGGGCTGCCGGATAGTTGAAGCAATGAATCTGCCCGATGCCGGGGCATGCGCCGGGGGTTTTCTCCTGAAACTCGAAGCACAGGCCCAGGTCTGGCAAGTCCTCCAGTTCGTTATCCGGCTCGCCGCCCGGTGGTGTGAAGCTGTCACTCCAGGCGCGGACATGCTGGGCAAAACTGGCGAACTCGGGACGCAGCTGAAAGTTGGTGCGAAAGCCGGTAGCGAATACCAGAAAGTCCACCTCGATGCGGGCCTTCGGCGTATCCACCCACAGGCCACCGGCCGGGTTTTCCTGAACGGCGACAACCGGGCTATTCAGCAGAAAACGTGAGTTGGGTGAGCGGGAAACCCGCTGAGTACTGCCCCGTGGCGGTGGGACTTGCTGAGTGTTCAGGTATTTGCGAATCCGCCACTTCCAGGCATCCGGCAACCGCCAGTAACCGTGGGTCATGCCCGGATTGCCAGCGCCCTTGCCTTTATTGACCCGCGGCAGCTCTGCCCGGCGAATCAACAGATCGACGCGTTTCGCACCAGCTTCCAGCGCGGTGGCGGCGCTGTCCATGGCCGACGCACCACCACCGATCACGGCAACGCGCTTGCCGACAAACCATTCATCCTGCAATCCATCAGACGAATGCGCCCAGAAATGCCGTGGTAAATCGTTGGCAAAATCAGGCACCCAAGGACCGCCCAGACCGTCGCGACCGGTAGCCAATACCACATGGCGAGCCACAATAGTTTGAAGCTGCCCGGCATGCTGGATATCAAGGTCAACCAGACCATCAGCCCGAGGCTGGACACGGCTCACGCGATGCTCGTTGCGCACATCCAGCTTGAGCGCCTTGCGATACCAGCGCAGGTAATCCGCCCATTGCAGACGCGGAATCTTGTCCAGCGCATTCCACGCCGCCAGACCGAACTGCGCCTCGAACCAGGCTCTGAATGTCAGCGCAGGCAAGCCCAATGCGGGGCCAGTCAGTTGCTTGGGTGAACGCAGGGTTTCCATACGCGCAGTAGTCGCCCACGGGCCTTCGAAACCGGCTGGCGACTGGTCGTAAATGCGGGCGATTACACCCATATTGCGCAGCTCGGCGGCCAGTGCCAGGCCCGCCATGCCGCCACCGATAATGGCCACATCCAACACCGCCTGCCCGTCATTGACCCGAGGCTTTACCCAAGGCGCAGCAGGCAAATCCAGCCATTGCAAATCCTGCTGCAAGCGAGCTTCCAGCGCGGCAAGACCGCTGGCGGTGTTCAGATCGGACATTTTCAATACTCGGCATTCGAGAAAAGGTGGTCACTTGCTATACAAGAAGCATTCCACACTCATAAATTTTCAAATTCATAAGGCTCATGAATTCGGATAACGAATAGTAGAAGCCGTGAAATATTCCTTCAACGATGATTATTGAATATTGATATTCCATAAAGGTATTAGGGCAGGAGCAGCGATGTTTTGCCCCCATGCGGTTTCTTGTGGGAGCGGTGCTTGCCCGCGATAAG
>NZ_JACONW010000164.1 GCF_014357575.1 Pseudomonas folii
CCGCAATTCCCTTTAAACCGCGTGGCTCTTATCGCGGGCAAGCACCGCTCCCACATGGATATCTGTTTGCTGCGCGACAGCGCGGTATCAGTGACACTGGGGCGGCTCCTACAGGTTAAGCAATTCAATCACTCAACAAACGTCACAACCCCATCTGCCAGGGATTTAACCCGAGCCAGCGACTCGACGCGATAACCCTGCGCGTCCAGCTCGGCGCGGCCGCCCTGGAAGGATTTTTCGATCACGATGCCCAGTCCGGCGACAGTAGCGCCTGCTTGCTTGATGATGGAAATCAGCGCTTGAGATGCCTTTCCGTTGGCCAGGAAGTCATCAATGATCAGCACCTTGTCGCTGCTGTTGAGATGGCGAGGCGAGATCGCAACGGTGCTTTCGGTCTGTTTGGTGAACGAATACACCGTGGCCAGCAGCAAGTTTTCGGTCAGGGTCAACGACTGGTGCTTACGGGCGAAAATCACCGGCACACCCAGTTTCAAACCGGTCATCACCGCAGGCGCAATGCCTGAAGCCTCAATGGTAACGATCTTGGTCACGCCCGAATCCGCGAACAGCGCCGCAAACTCGTCTCCAATTTGCTGCATCAGCACCGGGTCGATCTGATGATTGAGAAACGCATCGACTTTCAATACCTGATCGGAAAGTACGATGCCTTCTGCGCGAATCTTCTGATGCAATGCTTCCACGTTGCTTCCTCGGGTGCGCGAATCTGCGCAATCAATAGTAGGAATTACTTTTTCAACATCGCGCGGATGTCCGCCAATGCGGTATTGCCGCGCACTGCCTTCACTTCGGTCGGGGTGTCGTCGTTGCCTTCCCACGCCAGATCGTCGGGCGGCAGCTCATCAAGGAAACGGCTCGGCGAGCAGTCAATGATCTCACCGTACTGCTTGCGCTTGGCAGCAAAGGTGAACGCCAGGGTCTGCCGCGCGCGGGTGATGCCCACGTAAGCCAGACGACGCTCTTCCTCGATGGTATCGGCTTCGATACTGGAGCGGTGAGGGAGAATTTCCTCTTCCATGCCCATGATGAACACGTACGGAAACTCCAGGCCTTTGGAAGCATGCAGCGTCATCATCTGCACGCCTTCCGCGCCATCCTCTTCTTCCTGCTGACGCTCGAGCATGTCACGCAGGACCAGCTTGCCGATGGCTTCTTCGATGGTCATTTCACCTTCTTCGTCTTTCTCGAGGGTGTTTTTCAACGCCTCGATCAAGAACCAGACGTTGCCCATGCGGTAGTCAGCAGCCTTGTCACTGGAGCTGTTCTGACGCAGCCAGTTCTCGTAATCGATGTCCATGACCATGCTGCGCAGTGCGGCAATCGGATCATTCTGCGCGCACTGCTGACGTACGCCGTCCATCCAGCGCTTGAAGCGCTGCAAACGGTCGGTGTAACGGCTGTCCAGGTGCTCGCCCAAGCCGATTTCATCGGTGGCGGCGTACATCGAAATTTTTCGCTCGGTGGCGTAGTTGCCGAGTTTTTCCAGCGTCGTGGAACCGATTTCCCGGCGCGGCACGTTGATTACCCGCAGGAAGGCGTTGTCGTCATCCGGGTTAACCAGCAAGCGGAAGTAGGCCATCAGGTCTTTAACTTCCTGACGCCCGAAGAAGCTGTTACCGCCGGACAGGCGATACGGCACCTGATGATGCTGCAACTTCAGCTCGATCAACTTGGCCTGATAGTTACCGCGATAGAGGATCGCAAAATCGCTGTAAGGCCGGTCAGTGCGCAAGTGCAGGCTGAGGATTTCAACAGCCACGCGCTCGGCTTCGGCGTCTTCGTTGCGGCAACGAATCACACGAATTTCATCGCCGTGCCCCATCTCACTCCACAGCTGCTTTTCGAACTCGTGGGGGTTGTTGGAGATGAGCACGTTGGCGCAACGCAAGATCCGGCTGGTCGAGCGGTAGTTCTGCTCCAGCATGACCACCTTCAACGACGGGTAATCTTCCTTGAGCAACATCAGGTTTTCCGGACGCGCGCCACGCCAGGCATAGATCGACTGGTCGTCGTCGCCTACCACGGTGAACTGATTGCGCATGCCGATCAGCAGCTTCACCAGCAGATACTGGCTGGCGTTGGTGTCCTGATATTCGTCCACCAACAGATAGCGGACCTTGTTCTGCCACTTTTCCAGAATGTCGGCGTGTTCCTGAAACAGCTTTACCGGCAACAGAATCAGGTCATCGAAGTCCACCGCGTTGTACGCCTTGAGCGTGCGCTGATAGTGGGTGTAAACGATGGCAGCGGTCTGTTCCTTGGGGTTGCGGGCGTTTTCCAAGGCTTCAGCGGGCAGGATCAGGTCGTTTTTCCAGGAGCCGATCATGTTCTTGATCTCGTCGACGCCGTCGTCGCCCGAGTATTCCTTCTGCATGATGTCGGTCATCAGGGCCTTGACGTCAGTCTCGTCGAAGATCGAGAAGCCTGGCTTGTAACCCAGCCGCACGTGCTCCTTGCGGATGACGTTCAGCCCCAGGTTGTGAAACGTCGATACGGTCAAGCCGCGACCTTCGCCAGCGCGCAGCAAGCTGCCAACCCGCTCCTTCATCTCCCGGGCGGCCTTGTTGGTAAAGGTCATGGCGACGATGTACTGGGCGCGAATGCCACAGTTCTGGATCAGGTGGGCGATCTTGCGAGTGATCACGCTGGTCTTGCCGGAGCCTGCACCGGCGAGCACCAAAAGAGGGCCGCCGACGTAGTTCACGGCTTCTTGTTGCCGAGGATTGAGTCGGGACATGAAAAAAAGAGTCACTAACGAAATGGGCGGGCATTTTAGCAGGCTATGGCGATTGTGCAGCGACCGTCCGCCAATGAGTGACGTCTTATATCGCCCGCAGCTATCTAATTTTTTTGGTTTTGTTACATTTGCTCATCCGAATGCTGAACTAATGCTCTGTTTGACCCCTTCTCCGGGTCCTACTGTTTGTCTCTTTTCGAGTCTAGGGAGCTAGCTTGCCTACGCCTGTCCAACCCTTGCGGTTGTTAGTGCTGGCCCACGAGCCGGAATGGCTGGTATTGCTTCGCAGTTGCCTCACGCAAGAGCAGAATCAGGCAAATCCGTTGTTCTTTTCGCACTGGAACGACATTAATGCCGCACTGGTTAATGACCACCATACTGTCTTACTGACGACGCCAGAGCTTCAGCCTCCGCCCGGCCGCTGCAATTTGCCAGTGGTCATGCTGCTTGAAGAAGAGCCACTGATCACGCCGCTTGGCGCCAGTGACTGGTTGATTCGTAGCGAAATGACGCCCTCGGCACTGCGCAACTGCCTGCGTCACGTGGGCGAACGCGCCTTGCTGGAAAACACCCTGCAGCGTCTGGCCGAGCAAGACACGTTGACCGGCATCGCCAATCGCCAGGGTTTTCAGACCCTGTTGGCAGCACGCCTGCTGGACAACGATGGTCGCGGCCTGGCGCTGGGCCATCTGGATCTGGATAACTTCCGCCGCGCCAACGACGCACTGGGCCATCAAGCCGGTGATCGACTGATTTTGCAGGTCGTGGCGCGACTCAAAGGACAACTGGAAGTCGGCGACCAGATTGCCCGATTGGGCAGCGACGAATTTGCCCTGCTGATCGATACCCGTCGCGCCCCCGAGCGCGCCGAGTGGATGGCCGAACGCATCACCGAAGCCTTGTCCGAGCCTTACTGGGTTGACGGTGAGAGCCTGCTTATCGGTTGCAGTCTGGGGATCGCCCATTCCCGCGCCGAGGCAGGCGCCGATCCGCTGATGTGGCACGCGCATATCGCCATGCAGCAAGCCAAAGGCATCCAAGGCTGCACCTTCCACATCTTCAACGACCGACTCAATCGCAATGCCCGTAGCCTCGCTGACCTTGAAGGCGAGTTACGACGCGCGTTACGTCGCGATGAGCTGGAATTGCACTACCAGCCGCGGCTCTGCCTGACCAGCGGCCGTATCGTCGGCCTCGAAGCGCTGGTCCGCTGGCGACACCTGGAACGAGGCTTGCTTCCGCCCAGCGAGTTCGTGCCGCTGGCGGAGCAAAGCGGGCTGATTGTGCCACTGGGCTACTGGGTGATATCCCGGGCGCTACGCGACATGCAGGCCTTGCTGGAAAATGGTCTGCCGCAATTGCACATGGCGATCAACCTGTCGTTCCGTCAGTTTCAGGACAACCAGCTACTGACGACATTAGGTCGATTGATCGCCGAACGGGGCATTGACGCGCAATGGCTGGAATTCGAACTGACTGAAACCGCCGTCATGCGCCGCAGCGATCTGGTCAAACAGACCATGGATGCGCTTGGACGCTTGGGAGTCCGGTTCTCGCTGGATGACTTCGGCACCGGATTTTCATCGTTCGTACACCTTAACAACCTGCCCATCGCGCTGCTGAAGATAGACAAAAGCTTCGTCGGCAAAATGGAACAGCGCGAAGAAAACCGCAAACTGGTCCACGCCATGATCAACCTGGCTCACAACCTGAGCCTTGAAGTGGTCGCCGAAGGCGTAGAAACCGCTGAGCAACTGGCGCTGTTACGCGGTTTTGGCTGCGATCAGGTTCAGGGTTACCTGATCAGCAAACCGCTGCCGCTGCCGGAGTTGATCAAGTACCTGACGCTGGACAAGCAGGAGCCGGGGGCGTTGAGCGGGGTTTGATTTCCTGCCTACATGTCGCTGGATTACAGTTTCTGCAGGCGATTCCATGTTTGCCCGCGAACTGACGCGGGACCGGCTTTAGCCGGGAAACCGGTGTATTTGCCGATGAAGATGTACTGACTGTACGGGCATCTTCCCGGCTAAAGCCGGTCCCACGGCATCGTGCCAATATCCAGAATCGCGCAGGACTTTTGGACGCGGCTCTTCACCCCATCACCGCCACTGCCGACGCTTCCCGGCGCAACAACTTCGAGGTCTTTCTTTCGAAGGCCACGGTCAGCGCAATCGCTGAACACAGCAGCCCCAACGCCAGCCCCCACCAAACGCCCTCGGCACCGTGGTTGGTGTAAAAACCGAATATCCACGCCGCCGGGGCCGCCACCAGCCAGTAACTGGCAAGCCCGATAAGGAAGGTGGTCCGCGCATCCTTGAAGCCACGGATCGCGCCCATGGCGATGGTTTGCGCGCCGTCCAGAATCTCAAACCAGGCGGCAATCGCCAGCAGCTTGACCGTCAGCTCGACAATCTCGGCGAATTTCGGGTCCTTGATATCAAGGAATAGGCCGATGACCAGATGCGGTGCCAGCCAGAACAGCATGCCGAACATCAGCATGACCAATGAGCCGAAGATAATGCCCGCACGCCCGGCAGTGCGAGCCAGCAGCAGATTACCCGCGCCATAGTGCAGACCAATTCGCATGGTCACTGCATAAGAAATCCCCACCGGAATCATGAACGCCATCGACACCGATTGCAGGGCGATCTGGTGCGCAGCCATTTGCGCGCTGCCCATCGCGCCCATGCAGAAAGCGGCAAAGGTAAACAGCCCCACCTCAACCGCGTAGGTCCCGCCAATGGGCAAGCCCAGCTTCCAGAGCTCTTTGAGGTGGCTGCGCGACAGCTGCCAGAAACCCTCACGGATCGGGTAGGCCGCATAGGCTGGATGGCGACGGATATGCAGCGCGAGAATCAACGCCATACCATTGGTGACTACCGCCGTGACCAGACCAATGCCCATCAGGCCCAGATTGGGCAGGCCGAACATTTGATGGATAAAGGCGTAGTTGAGGACGAAGTTAGCAATCGCGCCACCTACACTGATTGCCATGACCGGGCCCGCACGTCCCAGAGCACTGGTAAAACCGCGCAAGGCCATGAACGTCAGCAGGCCGGGTAACGCCAGCGGCAAAGTGATCAAAAACTGACCTGCCATATGCACGTTGGATTCGGTCTGGCCGAAGTGCAGGAGGATCGGTTCGAGGTTCCACAGGATCAGCATGGCAATCAATGCCATGCCCCACGCCAGCCAGACACCGGCCTGAACCAGTTGCGCGGCGCCTTTGCTGTCTCCTGCACCGTGACGGATGGCGACCAGCGTACCGACAGCGGCCATGACCCCGACGCAGAAAAACGAAATGAAATTATAGGTCGCCGCACCCAAACCGCCGCCCGCCAAGGCTTCCGGTCCGATGTGCCCCATCATCACCGTGTCGGTGAAAACCATCACCATGTGCGCCATCTGTGAAGCGATCAGCGGCCCGGCGAGGCGCAGGATGATCCAGAGTTCTTTGATGGCAGTTTGTTGCATGGCGCGACGCTCGATTTTCAGGGGCAGTTATGAGCCGCCCATTCTCGGTACTAAAGAGGGCGGGCACAAAGGGATAATAAAGATCGTTAGCATGAGTAAAACTCATCTGTTAGTTTTTTAGCTAAAATCGCCGTCTCCCACGGTAGGAGCGTTCTGAATGCCTCGTAGCCTTCCTCCTCTTTATGCATTGCGCGCATTTGAAGCAGCGGCGAGGCATAGCTCATTCACACGGGCAGCCGAAGAACTGTCGATCACCCAAAGTGCGGTCAGTCGGCACATTCGCACCCTTGAAGAACACTTTGCCTGCCGACTGTTTCAGCGCATCGGACGCAACATTCAGCTGACCGAGGCCGCGCGCACCTTATTGCCCGGCGTGCGCGATGGCTTCTCTTCACTGGAACGCGCCTGCAACACGCTCTCGGTCGATGAAGGGATCTTGCGCATGAAGGCGCCGCCCACCCTGACCATGCGCTGGCTGTTGGCGCGGCTCAGTCGCTTCCGCCACCTGCAGGCAGGCAATGAAGTGCAGTTGACCAGCGCGTGGATGGAAATCGATGTAGTGGATTTCAGCCATGAGCCTTTCGACTGCGCCGTGCTGCTCAGTCGCGGCCATCTCCCCGCTGAATGGGAGGCCATACGCCTGTTTCCGGAGCTGCTGATTCCCGTTGGCGCGCCGAATCTGGTCGATGATCAGCCTTGGGATATCCAACGTCTGGCCAGTGCCGAACTGCTGCACCCGACGCCAGACCGCAGAGACTGGCGCAGTTGGCTTGAACGTACAGGCTTGTCAGAGCAGGTTTCACTAAAAGGCGGACAGGTGTTCGACACGCTGGAACTCGGCATGATCGCCGCCGCTCGCGGCTATGGCGTCTCCATGGGCGATCTGCTCATGGTCGCCGAAGACGTTGCTCAGAACCGTTTGAGCCTGCCCTGGCGTACCGCCGTTTATAGCGGCGAAGATTATTATCTGGTGTGGCCAAGAACCCGACCCGGCAGCGAACGCCTGCGCCGGTTGGGGGATTTTCTGCAAAGCGAGGTTAATGCCATGGAATTACCCGAGGTGGACATCCTCAAGGGATAGTGGCATTGCGACACATGCCGTAAACTAGTGGCTAATTCCGGGAACCTTACTCAAGTATTGAAGTCCCGGGCCGATGTTAGAATCGATGCCCCTTTGTACAAATTCTGTACAACCAAGGCTACCTTCACTTAATTACATTCAGCTGAACGGTTATTAGAGGTCACTCAAGACCCTCCGTTCGGCCAGGAGCCGTCATGTCCAAGCCCCGTGCACGAATTGCATCGCAACTCGGTATTGCTTTGGCCGTTATTCTGGCAGTTGTCATATCCGGCAGTACTGTCTTCGCGCTGCGTTCTCTCGACTCCGCCAACCTCGTCATTCGTGAAGAGCACATGGCGAGTGAGGCACGCTTGCTGGCCGACCAGCTCAATACTTTTCACAGCACGCTGCGCGTCAGCACCCAGCGGTTAAGCGGGCTGTTTGAAAAGCGTTTCGCCAGTGGGCTTAGCGTTCAGGCAGACCAACCGATTACGGTTGCCGGGACACAGACGCCCAGCCTGATCCTGGGGGACCACGCGCTGAACAATAACTTCAAGGAAGTTGACGAGTTCCGTCAACTGACTGAGGGCGTGGCCACGGTATTCGTGCGCAGCGGCGACGAGTTCATCCGCATCAGCACCTCGCTGAGCAAGCAGGATGGCAGCCGCGCAATCGGCACAATGCTTGACCGCAAGCACCCTGCATATGACCGCTTGATGTCAGGTCAGGGCTACGTCGGTAAAGCCGTGCTGTTCGAGCGCTCCTACATGACGCAATACACCCCCGTGAAAGACAGCTCCGGCAAAGTCATCGCGGTGTTATTCGTTGGCTTCGATTACACCGACGCGGAAAATACCCAGTTCGAAAACCTGAAGAACTTCCGCATTGGCAAAACTGGCTCCCTGGCCCTGCTCAGCGATCAGAACCGCTGGCTGGTACCGCCAGCAGGCGTGCAGGCACTTGATCAGGCGGCCAAAGCAGTCGCCGATTTCGGCAAGCAGCCGGGTAAAGGCCAGTATTGGAGTGATACCAGCGAGGACTTCTACAGCGTTGCCCAACCCTTCAGCGGTGGGCCGTGGACTGTTCTGGCGACCATGCCCAAGGACGAAATCAGCGCCGTGACCTGGAACGTCGGCACACAACTGGCCATCGGCAGCCTGCTGGCGATGTTGATAGCGGTGGGCTCCGCCATCTGGTTGTTGCGCAGCAAACTGCGTCCGCTGTCTGAACTGGTGCGTCAGGCCGAAGCGCTGGGTGCCGGTGATTTGAGCGTGCGCTTGAACATCACCAGCCATGACGAAATTGGTCAACTGGCAACCAGCTTCAACAAGATGGGCGAAGCCCTGTCGAACATGGTTTCGCACATCCGCACGGCGGCTCAACAAGTCAGCAGCCGTGCCCATGAACTGTCAGGCCTGTCTGGCGGTGCTTATCGCGGTATGGAACAGCAATCGGGTGAAATCGTCAGCATGGCGGGCGCGGTTGAGGAATTCAGCGCCACCTCGCTGAACATCGCCGACAACATGGGCAACACCGAGCGTCTGGCTCAGGAAAACGCTCAGCAAACCCGTATCGGTCGTGCGTCGATGCAGGAAGCGTCGTCGTCCCTTGAGCAGATTGCGGCCTCCATCAACAGCACTGCATCGGTCATCAATACCCTGGGGCAACGCTCTCAGGAAATCGGCAGCATCGTCGGTGTGATCACCTCGATTGCCGACCAGACCAACCTGCTGGCCCTCAACGCAGCCATCGAAGCAGCACGGGCTGGCGAACAAGGCCGCGGTTTCGCGGTAGTGGCTGACGAAGTACGTAGCCTGGCAACCCGTACGCGGGATGCAACCAACGAAATCTCCGGGATGATCACCAGCATCCAGCAAGAGACCGGCAATGCCATCTCCACCATGCAACAGGGCAATGCCCAGATGCAGGAAGGCCTGGCACGCAACGCCAAAGTGGCCGCCGCGCTGGAGCAGATCGACGAGCAAAGCCGCTCGGCTGGTCAGCAATTTGCCGCGATCACCACCGCGACCCAGGAGCAAAGCAGCACCGCCACCTTGTTGAGCAGCAACCTGCAAAGCATCGCCCTGGCCAACAGCGAGCAACGTGAAGTCGTCTCGCATCTGGCAGTGACCGCAGAAGAACTGAACACCCTGGCCGCTGATTTGCGCACCGAGGTTGACCGGTTTCGTTGAGGGTTAAGCGATAAACAAAAACGCCCTTCGGGGCGTTTTTTTGGACAGAACATGGTTGCGCGGCGAACATACATCCGTAGGAGCTGCCAAAGGCTGCGATGGGGGTTTATCAGGGATAACGCTATCGCAGCCTTCGGCAGCTCCTACAGGGAATGCATTTCAACGCGAGAGATTGCATGGTGGGTTCTACAGGGCAACCGGAGCCCCAACAAACTCCACATACCCACTCACCACCACATACACAGCGAAGTAAGCGAAGATCAGCGCTGACGCAATGTAGGTGTACTTCATCAGCTTCTCGCCGATGAGCCGACCGCCCTGCCAAGCCACTGCGCACAGTGAAATCGACCACAGCAGACCCGCCGCAAAAAAGCCTGACAGGAACAGGCCTGCGCTCGCCACGTCATGCCCCTGACGCGCAATGATCGCGCCGCCTACAGCAGCAAACCACAGGATGGCGCTAGGCGAAGACATCGCCAGCATGACGCCCCTGGAGAACAACGCCAGATTGGTCTTGCCCCATTGCTCACCGCTCTGCTGCATCGTCCCGTCAGTCTTGAAAGCACTAAGCAGCATTTTCACGCTCAGGAAACAGAGCACCAGCGAGCCACCAATCCACAGCACCCAGCGCACTGCCTCGAATTGCAACAACACTGCCATGCCCATCATCGCCAGCACGGCATAAATCAAATCGCCAACACAGGTGCCCAGCCCCAGCCAGACACCCGGAGCGAAACCGCGCTGCATGGCGATATTGATCATCGCCATATTGGCCAGGCCAATTTCCAGACACAGCGACAGGCTGAGCAGGAAGCCGTTGTTGAATTCCATCGGGATGTTTCCTTACTTAAGTGCGCGACACTTTAAGCAGGAGGCAGATGCGTCGCAAGATACAGTGCGCGATGCCCACTGTATGGCTTACGCCAACAACCGTCGCCACCACGATGCGGTCTTTCCGGCGTTCTGCCGCGAACGCTGCAGCAAAATCTCTGGCATATCCCGCACGCGAATCCACGATTCGTTCTGCCAGTTCAGCAGGCTCAGGGTCATCTCCGGCCAATGCATCAAACCCAGCACCGGGCGTTGTGATGTCGGGACTTCATGCCTGTCGCGCAAGGCCTGCACCACATGATGCTCAAGCCATTGGCGCAGCGGCCCATTTTGAGCGCCATGCTGATAGAGCAATAGCATGTAAGCCCCGGATTCGCTGACCATGAACGTGTCTTTTGTCACGCCATAGCGCTCCAGCAAAACGGTTTTGCGCTGGTCGGGTGCCAGTTTGCGAGCGCGGTGCTCATCCAGAAAAATCCCCATCAGGTAGCCAAGATCGCGCGCGCAGAGCCAGACCTGGCCTTCAAGGCAAATGGCGTGCATGTGCTTTTTCTGGCGGATGAAGAGCATGGGGATGTGGGGTGGCTGAATGTGTTTATCCATCAGGTAGAAGTTCTCTAAAAGAAATGACTCCCACCGCCTAAACATCGCCAAACGAATAGGTGGCGGCTGTGTGCAGGTTGGCGAACCGGGTAGAACCATTCCGGCAGACCCTAAGATCTCCCGCACACAACAGCCATAAAGCTTGGGCAAGATCTGCCCACACTTGAATGGTGAATGTATCGGTTCATAACCAGATCGCCAAATCCAGTAGCTGAGTGATCAGCCTGGAGGGAGGTTAATCCGTTGAGGCGCACGCGACTGTCGGCACAGGACGCTGGCGATCTGTGGATAACTCCGCTACAGCTGTAGGAAACCAGCCTGTGGAAAACTTGAGGTTTGC
>NZ_JACONW010000165.1 GCF_014357575.1 Pseudomonas folii
GATGATCCTGCGTAAACAGTTACACCGTCTCGCGAACAAGTTCGCTCCTACCGACAGTCACCTTGCGCTTTAAACCGGCGCAGCCGCGCGGCGTGGGTCGGGCTGTTTGTAGCTATCCGCCGCGCTTTCTTCGATGGCTTGCTGGATGGCTTTCTTGCGCTGTTGCTCGGCACGGCGGGTGAAGAACCAGACCAGGAAGGTCGCGCACGAAACGGCCAGCAGAATCAGGCTCGCGACGGCGTTGATTTCCGGCTTCACACCCAGACGCACAGCGGAGAAGACTTCCATCGGCAAGGTCGTTGAACCCGGACCAGAAACGAAGCTCGCGAGTACCAGGTCGTCCAGCGACAGCGCGAAGGACATCATGGCCCCCGCTGCCAGCGATGGCGCGATCATCGGGATGGTGATCAGGAAGAACACCTTCCATGGCCGCGCACCGAGATCCATGGCGGCCTCTTCGATGGACAGGTCCAGTTCACGCAAGCGTGCCGAAACCACGACCGCCACATAGGCGGCGCAGAACGTGGTGTGGGCGATCCAGATGGTGACGATGCCGCGCTCCTGCGGCCAGCCGATCAACTGCGCCATGGCCACGAACAGCAGCAACAGCGACAGACCGGTAATCACTTCAGGCATCACCAGTGGCGCTGTCACCAGCCCACCGAAAAATGTGCGGCCTTTGAAGCGCGTGATGCGGGTCAACACGAAGGCCGCCATGGTGCCCAGCGCTACCGCTGCAATCGCCGTATACGTGGCGATTTCCAGTGAGCGCATCACCGAGCCCATCAGTTGCGAGTTATCCAGCAAACCGACATACCAGTGCACAGACCAGCCGCCCCAGACCGTGACCAGTTTGGACGCGTTGAACGAGTAGATGACCAGAATCACCATCGGCGCGTAGATGAACAGCAGGCCCAGGACCAGCATCATGTTCGAGAATCGAAAGCCTCTCATGCCCTGCCCTCCAGCTCTTTGGCCTGACTGCGGTTAAACAGAATGATCGGCACGATCAGGATCAACAGCATGATCACCGCCAATGCCGAAGCCACCGGCCAGTCACGGTTATTGAAGAACTCTTGCCACAACACGCGGCCAATCATCAGGGTTTCCGGACCACCCAGCAGTTCAGGAATGACGAACTCGCCGACCACCGGAATGAACACCAGCATGCAGCCCGCAATCACGCCGTTCTTGGACAGCGGCACTGTGATCTTCCAGAAGCTGTTGAAGTTACTGGAGCCCAGGTCAGACGCCGCTTCAAGCAGGCTCGGGTCATGTTTGACCAGGTTGGCGTACAGCGGCAGGATCATGAACGGCAGGTACGAATACACCACGCCGATATAGACGGCCAGGTTGGTATTGAGGATCTGCAGCGGCTCGTCGATGAGGCCGAGCCACATCAGGAACGCATTGAGCAAACCGTTGTTGCTGAGGATACCCATCCATGCGTAGACCCGGATCAGAATCGCGGTCCAGGTCGGCATCATGATCAACAGCAACAGCACGGTTTGCAGCTCCTTGCGTGCGGTTGCAATGGCATAGGCCATCGGGAAGCCGATCAGCAAGCACAGCAACGTGCTGAAGAACGCCATTTTCAGCGAACCGAGATACGCCGAAATGTAAAGGTCATCGCCTGTCAGCAGCGCGTAGTTGGCGAAGTTGAGGATGACCTCGAACTTCTGCTCGGCGTAGCTGAAGATTTCCGTGTAGGGCGGAATCGCTACGTCGGCTTCGGCGAAACTGATCTTGATAACGATCAGAAACGGCAAGGCGAAGAACAGGAACAGCCAGAGGAACGGTGCCCCGATGACCAGTTGCCGGCCATTGGGGGTTATCCGGTTCAAGGCGCGCTTGATTTTGCGTATCTTCATGAGCGCAATACCACGCCGCTGTCGTCTTCCCACCAGACAAACACTTCATCGCCCCAGGTCGGCCGGGTGCCTTGACGCTCGGCGTTGGCAACGAACGACTGCACCAGCTTGCCGCACGGCAGTTGCACGTAGAACACCGAATGGCCGCCCAGGTACGCGATGTCGTGGACTTTACCACGCGACCAGTTGTATTCGAATGCTGGCTGTTCGGTGGTGACCAGCAACTTCTCTGGACGCAACGCGTAAGTGATGTGCTTGTCTTCCACGGAGGTTGTCACGCCGTGGCCAACGTAGATATTGCGTTCCAGCTCGGGGCTTCGAATCAGGGCATGGCCTTCCATGTCCTCGATCACTTCGCCTTCGAACAGGTTGACGTTACCGATGAATTCGCAGACCAGACGGCTGGTCGGGGTTTCGTAGATGTCGATCGGGCTGCCAATCTGAGCGATCCAGCCCAGGTGCATGATCGCGATGCGTTCAGCCATGGTCATGGCTTCTTCCTGGTCGTGGGTCACCATCACACAGGTCACGCCGACCCGCTCGATGATTTCCACCAGTTCCAGTTGCATCTGCGAGCGCAGTTTCTTGTCCAGCGCGCCCATGGGTTCGTCGAGCAACAGCAACTTGGGCTTCTTCGCCAGGGAACGAGCCAGCGCTACCCGCTGACGTTGACCGCCGGACAGTTGATGAGGCTTGCGACGCGCGTACTGGGTCATCTGCACCAGCTTGAGCATTTCCGCCACGCGTTCGGTGATTTCCGACTTGGGCAGTTTGTCCTGCTGCAGACCGAACGCGATGTTCTGCTCCACGGTCATGTGCGGGAACAACGCGTAGGACTGGAACATCATGTTGATTGGACGTTCGTACGGCGGCATGTCGGTAATATCGACGCCATCAAGGAAGATCCGCCCTTCTGTCGGCCGCTCGAAACCGGCCAGCATGCGCAGCAGCGTTGACTTGCCGGAGCCGGAGCCGCCCAGCAAGGCGAAAATCTCGCCCTTGTTGATTTGCAGGGACACGTCGTCCACGGCAATCGTCTCATCGAATTTCTTCGTGACCCGATCGATCTTGACCAGCACCTGTTTGGGTTGCTGATCGCCTTCGAGTGATTTCTTGTAGGCGCCGGAGGCAACTGCCATGGGTGAAACTCCCAACTGGTTTGCAGCCCGGCCTGCATGACCGGGCGCGAGGTCTTTATTTACCGGACTTGATTCGAGTCCAGCTGCGCGTCATCACGCGCTGAATCTTCGGCGGCAGCTCGGAGTTGACGTACAGGCGCTCCTGCACTTCCTTGGACGGGTAAACCGCCTCGTCCGCGCGAATGTCTTTGTCCATGAACTCGTCGGAAGCAGGGTTCGGGTTGGCGTAACCCACTTCGTCACTGACTTCAGCAATAACTTTAGGCTCAAGCATGTAGTTGATGAATGCGTGGGCCTGCTTGGTATTTTTCGAGTCCGCCGGGATTGCCAGCATGTCGAACCACAGGTTGCCGCCCTCTTTCGGGATGCTGTAGGCGATGTTCACGCCTTTGCCTGCTTCCTCTGCCCGGGACTTGGCCTGGAACACGTCACCCGAGAAACCGGCCGCCACGCAGATGTCGCCGTTGGCCAGATCGGTGATGTATTTCGAGGAGTGGAAATAGGTCACGTAAGGACGAATCTCCATCAGCTTGGCTTCGGCCTTTTTGTAGTCGGCCTCGTTCGTGCTGTTGGGATTCAGGCCCAGATAATTGAGCATTGCCGGGAGCATTTCATCGGCAGAATCGAGC
Source organism: Pseudomonas folii (assembly GCF_014357575.1). Classification (GTDB taxonomy): domain Bacteria; phylum Pseudomonadota; class Gammaproteobacteria; order Pseudomonadales; family Pseudomonadaceae; genus Aquipseudomonas; species Aquipseudomonas folii. Next base: position 3,640 of record NZ_JACONW010000165.1, read on the forward strand.
ATGGCTACGCCGCAGCTCTGCAGCTTCTTGATGTTTTCGGGTTCGAACAGCACCGACCAGGAATCGATCTTGTCGACGCCCAGCACCGCTTTGACTTTCTCGACGTTGTAACCGATGCCGTTGGTGCCCCACAGATACGGCACGGCGTACTGGTTACCCGGATCGTTTTTCTCCAGACGCTTGAGCAGCGCCGGGTCTAGATTTTTGTAGTTCGGCAACTGGGTCTTGTCGAGCTTCTGGAACGCGCCTGCTTTGATCTGTTTGCCCAAGAAGTGGTTGGACGGCACGACAACGTCATAGCCCGTGCGACCCGCAAGCAGCTTGGCTTCCAGGGTTTCGTTAGAGTCGAACACGTCGTACATCGGCTTGATGCCGGTGGTTTTCTCGAAGTCTTCGAGAGTGGTTTTGCCGATGTAATCGGACCAGTTATAAATATGCACGGTGGATGCCGCGTGCGCTGCGACGGTAGCAGTGAGCGTGGCGGCGGCGAGCATGGATTTGGCAAATAAAGAAATAGACACGTGAACAATCCTTTTTGAGGTGGGGTCTGGTGCCCGTGTCGGGAAGTTGAGCAGATCAGGTCGAAAAAATCCGGGGGCGCAACTTACCGTTGTTGACCGCGTATCGCAAAAAAACTTTATGTGACATTGCCTTGGGATGGACCGGTAGGAGCGACCGGGGTGGCGATCCACCTTGTTCGCGAGGGCGTCGGCAAATTCAACATATTAGTGCCTGACATACCGCCTCGCGAACAAGTTCGCTCCTACCGGGATCTACTTATTTACCCGACTTAATCTTGGTCCAGCTGCGGGTCATGATCCGCTGCGTGGCGGCTGGCAAGTCAGCGATGGCGTAAAGCTTGGCCAGCACATCAGCAGGCGGGTAGACGCCTGGATCGCTGGTGATGTCTTTATCGACCAGAGCAGTTGCTGCCGAGTTGCCGTTCGGGAAGCGTACTTCGTTGGTGATCTCGGCCATGATTTCCGGCTGCAGCAGGAAGTTCATGAACTTGTAGGCCCCTTCGACGTTTTCTGCGTCTTTAGGAATTGCCACCATGTCGTAGAAGCTGCCAGCACCCTCTTTCGGAATGTTGTAGCTGACCTTCACCTTGCCACCGGCTTCTTCAGCACGGGATTTGGCCTGGTAGATATCGCCCGAGTAACCCACGGCTACGCAGATATTGCCGTTGGCCAGGTCGGAGATGTACTTGGACGAGTGGAAGTAACCAATCGAAGGACGGATTTTCATGAACAGCGCTTCGGCTTCAGCCAGCTGTTTCTTGTCCTGGCTGTCGGTTGGATAACCCAGGTAATGCAGGGCAATCGGCAGCATTTCGGTTGGCGAATCGAGGAAGCTGATGCCACAGGATTTCAGCTTGGCTGCGTTCTCTGGCTTGAACAGCAGGTCCCACGAGTTGACAGGTGCGTCGGCACCCAGTGCGGCTTTGACTTTGTCCGGGTTGATACCGATACCAATCGAGCCCCACATGTACGGGAAGGCGTGCTTGTTGTCCGGGTCGCTGACCGATACGGCTTTGAGCAGGTCGGTGTTCAGGTTTTTGTAGTTGGACAGCTTGGACTTGTCCAGCGGCTGGTAAACCCCGGCTTTGATCTGCTTGGCCAGGAAGTTGTTCGACGGCACGACGATGTCGTAACCGGACTTGCCGGCAAGCAGCTTGGCTTCAAGGGTTTCGTTGCTGTCGAACACGTCGTAGACGACTTTGATGCCCGACTCTTTTTCGAATTTGGAGATGGTGTCCTTGGCGATGTAATCGGACCAGTTGTACACGTGCAGCACTTTGTCGTCGGCCTGCGCAGCGGCGGCCACAACGCCCATGAGGGACAAAGCGAGGAGGGTCTTGCCAAATTTCTTCATGTGTACAACTCCAGTGTTATTAGGTAGCGGCTTCTAGCCATTAGTCTGGCAAGTTCCTGACCGGTGTTTCAAGCCCACGATGATCCCTGTGGGAGCGGTGCTTGCCCGCGATAAGGGCGATGCGGTCTAAAGTGAACCGAGTGCACCTTATCGCGGGCAAGCACCGCTCCCACAGGTCTAGCCCTGCAACTGCGCCAACGTCAGATCCAGGCACTTGCGGGCTTTTTCGACCAACTCATCAATTTCCGCAAAGCTGATCACCAACGGTGGCGCGATGATCATGGTGTCGCCTACAGCCCGCATAATCAGGCCATTGTTGAAGCAGAAGGTTCGACAAATCATGCCCGCCCCTTTGCCGGTGTAACGCTCGCGGGTTGTCTTGTCCCTGACCAGTTCAATGGCCCCCAACATACCGACGCCGCGGACTTCACCCACCAGCGGATGATCGCTCAGCTCACGTAGACGCTTTTGCAAGTATGGTGCCGTTTCCGCGTTGACGCGTTCGACGATTTTCTCTTCGCGCAGGATGCGAATGTTCTCCAGCGCCACGGCCGCTGCGACCGGATGCCCGGAGTAGGTAAAGCCGTGGTTGAAGTCACCGCCTTCGTTGAGCACGGCCACCACTTCGTCACGCACAATCAGGCCGCCCATGGGGATGTAACCCGAGGTCAGGCCTTTGGCGATGGTCATCATGTCCGGTTTGAGGCCGTAGAAGTCGCTACCAAACCACTCACCCGTTCGCCCGAAACCACAGATCACTTCGTCGGCGACGAACAGAATGTCGTACTTGTCGAGGATTTCTTTGATCTTCGGCCAGTAGCTTTCCGGAGGCACGATAACCCCGCCCGCGCCCTGAATCGGCTCGGCAATAAAAGCACCGACGTTGTCCACGCCCAGTTCAAGAATCTTCTTTTCCAACTGCTCGGCAGCCCAGATACCGAACTCGTCCGGCGTCATGTCGCCGCCTTCGCCAAACCAGTATGGCTGCGGGATGTGCACGATGCCCGGGATCGGCAAGTCGCCCTGCTCGTGCATGTAGGTCATGCCACCCAGGCTTGCGCCCGCGACTGTCGAACCGTGGTAACCGTTGACCCGACTGATGATGGTTTTCTTGTTCGGCTGGCCCTTGATCGCCCAATAGTGACGAACCATGCGCAACATGGTGTCGTTGCCTTCTGAACCGGAACCGGTGAAGAACACATGGTTCATGCCTTCAGGGGCGATTTCGGAGATGACTTTGGCCAACTCCAGCACCGGCGGGTGGGCGGTCATGAAGAACAGGTTGTAATACGGCAGCTCGCGCATCTGTCTGGCAGCCGCGTCGGCCAGTTCTTCACGACCATAACCGATGGCGACACACCACAGGCCGGACATGCCATCGAGGATCTTGTTGCCCTCGCTGTCCCATAGATAAACCCCGCTGGAACGGGTGATGATCCGCGGGCCGACTTCCTTGAGTTGCTTGTAATCGCTAAACGGGGCCAGGTGATGCTCACTGCTCAAGGCCTGCCATTCGCGGGTTTGCGGGTTCTTGGAACTCATGTACAACTCCATATTAAATGCGCAGGAGGCTCTATGTTTGCGCGCATGTTTATGCGGCCGCATCAGCGTCGTGGGACCGGCTTTAGCCGGGAAGGCTGCTTGGCAGACAACAAAGATTTATCGGCTGCCCCGGCCTCTTCCCGGCTAAAGCCGGTCCCACGTCATCTCAACCGCTCGCTCCAATAGGTCCTATGGCATCAAACCGCAAACAACAGGAACTCGCGCTCCCACGAACTGATCACGCGTTTGAAGTTTTCATGCTCGGCACGTTTGACCGCGACGTAGCCCTTGATGAATTTCTCACCCAGGTATTTCTCGACGGTCTTGCTGTTTTCCATGCGCTCCAATGCGTCTTCAATGGTCAGCGGCAGGCGCAGGTTGCGTCGCTCGTAACCACGGCCGACGACCGGAGCGCTTGGGTTAATGTGTTCCACCATGCCAATAAAGCCGCACAACAGGCTCGCAGCGATGGCCAGATACGGATTGGCGTCTGCGCCCGGCAAGCGGTTTTCCACGCGACGGTTCTGCGGACCTGCATCCGGAACACGCAGGCCAACGGTACGGTTTTCTTCGCCCCACTCGACGTTCACCGGTGCCGAGGTATCCGGCAGGAAGCGGCGGAACGAGTTGACGTTCGGCGCGAACAGCGGCAACAGCTCAGGGATCAGCTTCTGCAAGCCGCCGATGTGCTGCAGGAACAGCTCGCTCATGGTCCCGTCTTCGTTGGAGAAGATGTTCTTGCCGGTCTTGATGTCGATGATGCTCTGGTGCAAATGCATGGCACTGCCAGGCTCACCCGTCATCGGTTTGGCCATGAAAGTCGCCGCCACATCGTGCTTGAGTGCGGCTTCACGCATGGTGCGCTTGAACACCAGAATCTGGTCTGCCAGCGACAAGGCGTCACCGTGACGGAAGTTGATTTCCATCTGCGCCGTGCCGTCTTCGTGGATCAGCGTGTCGAGGTCTAGGTTTTGCAGTTCGCACCAGTCGTAGACGTCTTCGAACAGCGGATCGAACTCGTTGGCCGCTTCGATGGAGAACGACTGACGACCTGTCTCAGGACGCCCGGAGCGCCCGACTGGCGGCTGCAATGGGTAGTCGGGGTCGTCGCTGCGCTTGGTCAGGTAAAACTCCATCTCTGGCGCGACAATGGGCTGCCAGCCCTGATCAGTGTAGAGCTTGAGGACTTTCTTCAAGACGTTACGCGGCGACAACTCAATCGGGTTGCCCTGCTTGTCGTAGGTGTCGTGGATCACCTGCGCGGTGGGCTCGATGGCCCAGGGCACTACATAAACCGCGTTGGCATCCGGACGGCAGAACATGTCGATGTCTGCCGGGTCGAGCAGTTCGTAATAGATGTCGTCTTCGACGTAGTCACCGGTCACCGTCTGCAGCAATACGCTCTCCGGCAAGCGCATGCCCTTTTCGGCAATGAATTTGTTGGTGGGGGAAATCTTGCCGCGAGTGATCCCGGTCAAGTCGGCAATCATGCATTCGACTTCGGTGATCTTGTGTTCTTTCAACCAATCGGTGAGCTGGTCGAGGTTGGTACTCATAAATACCTCAGGTGGTCAGAGTCCTGATCGCGAATCAGGCGTTAGTTGACGCATCGGCGTCGCGTTGTAGTGCTCGTTTACGGCAGGCATCGCCAAACGCCTGGAAGATGACAAGGTAATCAGGGTTTGCAGTAACTTGCCACTCGGGATGCCATTGCACCCCCAGCGCGAAGCCCGGACTGTCCTGTACCGAGACGGCTTCGACCAAACCATCGGGCGCAATGGCCTCCACGCGCAGGCCCGGCGCCAGGCGCTCGATGCCTTGCCCGTGGATGGAATTAACACGAATTTCACTCGCCAGCCCCAGGCCGTCCAAAACACCGCCCGGCTGGACGCGCATCGGATGACTCGGCGCATACTGGACTTCAACCGGCTCATTCTCCGGTTCACGATGATCCATGAAGCCTTCAGTTTCATGGACGCGCTGATGCAGACTGCCACCAAACGCTACATTCATCTCCTGAAAACCACGGCAAATGCCTAAAACCGGAACACCGGCTGCCACGGCAGCACGAATAAGCGGTAAGGTGGTGCGGTCGCGTTCGGGATCATGAGCAGTACCCGGAGCGCTGGCTGGGCCACTATAGTGGTAGGGTTCGACATTGGAAGGCGAACCGGTGAACAGCAGTCCATCGAGGCTGGAAAGAATATCGGCGGGGTCTAGCAAGGGTCCGAGTGAAGGCAGAATCAACGGTATGCCCTTGGCAGCCACTGCTACCGCACGGACATATTTGTCGCCAGAAACATGATAAGCATGATGACCGATCTGCTTGGTGCAGGCGGTGACGCCGATCAAGGGCAGGCGTGACATGGGACCCCCGTGTTGTTGCTGTTCTGGGTTGCGATCGAGCTTAGCCTTGTTCGTTTTTTTACACAACAGTCCTGTGGAAATCGAACAGGCACCGTGAAAGCCCCGTAATCCGTAGCCTTCCGCTGTTAAATACTTGCCCTGAATTGCGGCAAAAACGGCCTTTTTGCGCCCTTTCGGGGCAAGGGAAGGCTCTATTGACTTCATCATGGCTTTCGGATTGACTGAAACCCGTAAAGCTCGATGATTGATATTTTTAACAACAAAGGTGTTGCATCATGTCGGTACCCCCGCGTGCCGTTCAGCTTAACGAAGCGAACGCGTTCCTTAAGGAACATCCTGAGGTTCTGTACGTTGACCTTCTGATTGCAGATATGAATGGTGTGGTGCGCGGCAAGCGCATTGAACGCACCAGCCTCCATAAGGTTTACGAGAAGGGCATTAACCTGCCTGCCTCTTTATTTGCCCTGGATATCAATGGCTCGACGGTAGAAAGTACCGGCCTGGGTCTGGACATCGGTGATGCGGACCGAATCTGTTATCCAATCCCCGATACCCTGTGCAATGAGCCTTGGCAGAAGCGCCCTACCGCGCAACTGTTGATGACCATGCACGAACTGGAAGGTGACCCGTTTTTCGCCGACCCGCGCGAAGTATTGCGCCAGGTCGTGACCAAGTTCGACGAAATGGGTCTGACGATTTGCGCCGCTTTCGAGCTGGAGTTCTATCTGATCGATCAGGAGAACGTGAACGGCCGTCCGCAACCACCCCGCTCGCCGATTTCCGGCAAACGCCCGCACTCGACACAGGTCTACCTGATCGACGACCTCGACGAATACGTCGACTGCCTCCAGGACATTCTGGAAGGTGCCAAGGAGCAAGGGATTCCCGCTGACGCCATCGTCAAGGAAAGTGCTCCGGCCCAGTTTGAAGTCAACCTGCACCACGTCGCCGACGCGATCAAGGCGTGTGACTACGCGGTATTGCTCAAGCGCCTGATCAAGAACATCGCCTACGACCATGAGATGGACACCACCTTCATGGCCAAGCCTTACCCGGGCCAGGCAGGCAACGGTTTGCATGTACACATCTCGATCCTGGATCGCGATGGCAAGAATATCTTCACCAGCGAGGATCCCGAGCAGAACGCCGCGTTACGTCATGCCATCGGCGGTGTGCTCGAGACCCTACCGGCGCAGATGGCGTTCCTTTGCCCGAACGTCAATTCGTATCGCCGGTTTGGTGCTCAGTTCTATGTGCCTAACTCCCCGAGCTGGGGCCTGGACAACCGTACCGTGGCCGTACGCGTACCGACCGGCTCTGCCGATGCGGTGCGTATCGAGCACCGTGTTGCGGGTGCCGACGCCAACCCTTATCTGTTGATGGCTTCTGTTCTGGCGGGCGTGCATCACGGCCTGACCAACAAGATCGAACCTGGCGCGCCGGTTTCGGGCAACTCGTACGAGCAGAACGAACAAAGCCTGCCGAACAACCTGCGCGACGCATTGCGTGAGCTGGACGACAGCGAAGTCATGGCCAAGTACATCGATCCTAAATACATCGATATCTTCGTCGCTTGTAAGGAAAGTGAGCTGGAGGAGTTCGAACACTCCATCTCCGACCTTGAGTACAACTGGTACCTGCATACCGTTTAACGACTGGTGTGAAGCATGAAAAACGCCGCAGGCCGTGAGGTTGTG
>NZ_JACONW010000166.1 GCF_014357575.1 Pseudomonas folii
CCACAGGCTCAAAGATCCGTACGCAACACCAGATCCACCATCAAATCATCCGCCAGGGTTTCCAGCGCTTGTTGCAGATCATCCAGCGCCAGCGATTCAGGTACGCCCAATATCGCGTCGGCGTGGAACAGCAGTTCACTGCTCATGGGTGCGGGTTTGACTTCGGTGACCAGTCTTTCGACGTTAACGCCCTGCTCTGACAGCAACCGAGTGATGTCGCGAACGATGCCGGAGCGATCGTTGCCCACCAACTCCATTCCAATGTGTTTCCAGGTACCGGGCGACTCGATGGCGGTTTCGGCAAACAGCACGCGTATGCCCCGCCCGGACAACTCGATCAACGCGCTCTTCAATTCTTCATGGGCGTCAGTCGCGACGCCAATACGCAGGATGCCGGCGAACTGCCCGGCCATGTGCGACATGCGGCTTTCCAGCCAGTTACCGCCGTGGTCGGCAATGCATTTGGCGATGGCTTCAACCTGGCCAGGCTTGTCGGGGGCAAATACCGTGATAACGAGATGATCCACTGCTGACTCCTTCTGGTCTTGAATCTGCACCAGCCACGCAGGCTGACGACAAGGGGACAAGTATAGGCAAGCCTGCCCACCACGCCGGAGTATGGCCTGGCTGCCATTTTGTGTACGGTTTCCATTTTTATCTGGAACAATCGGCAACATCTTTGAGAACATCCTGATCCCGATGATGACTGGCGATGAAATTTCAGTCGCGAAGTGACATATTTAGTTCCGTTTCCACGCGTCAAGCCTTCATGTAGTATTCCGCGTCGCGCACTACATAAACGGCGACCCCACAATAGAGCGTTCCCTCGGGGGCGTAAAAAAGCTGAGCAGAGTGAGGCAAGTGCAATGACTGAACACGTTCAAGTCGGTGGCCTGCAGGTCGCCAAAGTCCTGTATGACTTCGTGAATAACGAAGCACTTCCCGGGACCGGTCTTGATGCTGCTGGCTTCTGGATGGGTGCAGACCAGTTGATCAATGAGCTGGCCCCCAGGAACAAGGCACTGCTCGCCAAACGTGATGAATTGCAGGCGCAGATCGACGCCTGGCACCAGTCCCATGCCGGACAGGCCCACGACGCCTCGGCTTACAAGGCTTTCCTTGAGCAAATCGGTTATCTGCTGCCAGAGGTGGCGGATTTCCAGATCACGACGCAAAACGTCGACGAAGAAATCGCGCGCATGGCAGGCCCACAGCTGGTGGTGCCGGTCATGAACGCCCGTTTCGCCCTCAATGCTTCGAACGCCCGTTGGGGTTCGCTGTACGACGCGCTGTATGGCACCGATGCCATCAGCGAAGCCGACGGCGCAGAGAAAGGCAAAGGCTACAACAAGGTTCGCGGTGACAAGGTGATTGCCTTCGCTCGCGCCTTCCTGGACGAAGCCGCCCCACTGGCCGCGGGCTCCCACGTCGACTCCACCGGCTACAAGCTGATCGACGGCAAACTGGTGATCAGCCTCAAGGGTGGCAGTAATACCGGCCTGCAAGACGACGCGCAGTTGATCGGCTATCAAGGCGATGCATCAGCACCGACCGCTGTGCTGCTCAAGCACAACGGCCTGCATTTCGAGATTCAGATCGACGCTGCCAGTCCGATTGGCCAGACCGATGCCGCGGGCGTCAAAGACGTACTGATGGAAGCCGCCCTGACCACCATCATGGACTGCGAAGACTCCATCGCAGCCGTCGATGCTGACGACAAGGTAGTGGTTTACCGCAACTGGCTGGGCCTGATGAAAGGCGACCTGGCCGAACAGGTCTCCAAAGGCGGCGAAACCTTCACCCGCACCATGAACGGCGACCGTCACTACACCGCACCCAATGGCGGCGACGTGAAGCTGCACGGTCGTTCACTGCTGTTCATCCGCAACGTCGGTCACTTGATGACCATTGATGCGATCCTCGACAAGAACGGCCAGGAAGTACCGGAAGGCATTCTGGACGGTCTGCTGACCAGCCTTGCGGCGATCCACAGCCTCAATGGCAACACCACACGCAGCAACAGCCGCACTCGTTCGGTGTACATCGTCAAACCGAAAATGCATGGCCCGGAAGAAGCCGCGTTCACCAACGAATTGTTCGGTCGCATCGAAGACGTTCTGCGTCTGCCACGCAACACGCTCAAAGTGGGGATCATGGACGAAGAGCGTCGTACCACGGTCAACCTCAAGGCGTGCATCAAGGCGGCCAGCGAGCGTGTGGTGTTCATCAACACGGGCTTCCTGGACCGTACTGGCGACGAAATCCACACCTCCATGGAGGCCGGTCCAGTGGTGCGCAAGGCGCAGATGAAGGCCGAGAAATGGATCAGTGCCTACGAGAACTCGAACGTAGACATCGGCTTGAGCTGCGGCCTGCAAGGTCGTGCGCAGATCGGTAAAGGCATGTGGGCCATGCCGGACCTGATGGCGGCGATGCTCGAACAGAAAATCGCTCACCCGCTGGCCGGTGCGAATACGGCCTGGGTGCCGTCGCCGACTGCTGCTGCGTTGCACGCGCTGCACTATCACAAGGTCGACGTGTTCGCCCGTCAGGCCGAACTGGCCCAGCGCACTCGCGCTTCGGTGGATGACATCCTGACCATCCCGCTGGCCCCGAATACCGATTGGACGGCTGAAGAGATCCAGAACGAACTGGATAACAACTCACAGGGCATTCTCGGCTACGTGGTGCGCTGGATCGATCAGGGCGTGGGTTGCTCGAAGGTGCCGGACATCAATGACATCGGCCTGATGGAAGACCGCGCCACGCTGCGTATCTCCAGCCAGCACATCGCCAACTGGCTGCGCCACGGCGTGGTCAATGAAACTCAGGTGATGGACAGCCTCAAGCGCATGGCGCCTGTGGTTGATCGCCAGAATGCGGGGGATTCGCTGTACCGTCCGCTGGCACCGGATTTCGACAGCAACATCGCGTTCCAGGCGGCGGTTGAACTGGTGATCGAAGGGACTAAACAACCTAACGGTTACACCGAGCCGGTCTTGCACCGTCGGCGTCGGGAGTTCAAGGCGAAGAACGGGTTGTAAGGCGATTTCACGGGCACCGCGGTCCTCTTTTGTGGGAGCGGTGCTTGGTCTGGGCGGCATTCCGACGATAAGAGCGCTGCAGTCAGATGTCGTGGGACCGGCTTTAGCCGGGAAGAGGCCGTTACAGTCACCCATAATGGGTCGTCAGAAATACCGCTTTCCCGGCTAAAGCCGGTCCCACGTCAGCTTGCGTGAAGACTTAGAATTTCCCACAGGTTCTTGCTCACTCCATCCCCAACTCTCTCTTCACCAGCTTCACCAACTGCTTGGTGTTGATGGGCTTGAGCAGGAAGTCCAGCACGCTCAGGTGCATGGCATCGATGGCATCCCGCACGTTGGCGTCACCGGACACGATGATGATCGGCAACGAAGCACGCTCGGAGTCCCGGACCCGGCGAATCAGGTCCAGGCCGTTGCACGGAGCCATGCGCAGGTCAGTAATCAGCAGGGCGATGGTGTCCCGGGTGCGAATCAACTCCATGGCGCTGTTGCCACCGGCCGCCGTCAGACAACTTATGTCGTTGAGGCTGAGGATTTCGGCCAGCAGTTCGCGCGCGTCCCGGTCGTCATCCACGATCAGCACCCGTTGCTCCGAACTGGATGGCGGCGCGAGCATCACTTCATTCAGAGCTTCGCGCTCTTCATCGCTCAAAATATCGTAATCCAGCATAACCGCCTCATTCCTTTGCACTGACTGACAAAAACACCGGGCTCGGCCCGGAGATATCTGTGTGCTTTTTTGCTGGCGTCCTTGCACTTTAACAAGGGCCGTCCCAAGCATCGTACAACTCTGTACAGGTGCTTTTTACACCATGACGGTAAGAGTCAGAAATCTTTTTGTTGTCGTAAGACTTACGTCCAATGGGCACTACCCCTCAAGCGGCCGACCATAGCCTTCAATAAAAACAAAGCGGTGCAGGTCATGAGTCGAGCCGATGCATTCACCCAGGCCGGGAAAACAGCGGTGTTGCAGAACATTCACGGCACCATGCAGTTCCTGCAAAAATTCCCGCCATTCGACCATATGGAGAACGCACACCTCGCGTATCTGGTCGAGCAATGCCAACTGCGTTTCTACGCCGCCGACGAGAGCATCATCAAGCCGAGCGATGGCCCAGTAGAGCATTTCTACGTCGTCAAACAAGGGCGAGTGGTCGGCGAGCGTCCTCACACAGCCAAAGGCGGCACTGAAACCACCTTCGAAATCACCACCGGCGAATGTTTCCCGCTGGCCGCGCTGCTAGGTGAGCGAGCCACGCGCACCGAACATTTGGCGGCTGAAGATACCTTCTGCCTGCAGTTGAACAAGCAGGCGTTTATCAAGATGTTCGCGTTATCCACAACCTTCCGCGATTTCGCCTTGCGGGGCGTCAGCAGCTTGCTGGATCAGGTCAATCAGCAGGTCCAGCAACGTGCGGTAGAAACTCTTGGCACCCAATACTCGCTCAACACCCGGCTTGGCGAGCTGGCCATGCGTCATCCGGTGATGTGTACGCCTGATACGCCGATGCGTGAAGCCGTGAAACTGATGCATGAGCAGCAAGTTGGCAGCATTGTGATCATCGATCAGCATCAGGCGCCGCTGGGCATTTTCACGTTACGTGACCTGCGTGAAGCCGTGGCCGACATCAATGTCGACTTCAGTCAGCCGATCCAGAGCCGCATGATCCAGGCCCCCTTCCATCTCAGCCCTGACGCCAGCGCCTTCGACGCGGCCATCGCCATGACCAGTCGACACATCGCGCACGTATGCCTGGTCAGAGACGGTCGCTTGTGCGGCGTGGTGTCTGAGCGGGATCTGTTCTCTTTGCAACGCGTCGATCTGGTTCACCTGGCCCGCACCATTCGCACGGCACCGCGCATCGACAGCCTGTGCAACCTGCGCGGCGATATCGTCCAGCTGGTGGATCGCATGCTTGCCCATGGCGCATCTTCAACACAAATCACGCAGATCATCACACTGCTCAACGACCACACGGTGTGCCGTGTGATCGAGCTGACCCTGCAAGAGCGCGGAGACCCTGGCATCCCCTTCAGCTGGTTGTGTTTCGGCAGTGAAGGCCGGCGCGAACAGACCCTGCACACCGATCAGGACAACGGCATCCTGTTCGACGCCAAAGACGCCGCGGAAGCGGAACACATCCGCAGTCTGTTGCTGCCAATTGCTGAACGCATCAATCAGAACCTGGCCCTGTGCGGTTTCACGCTGTGTAAAGGCAACATCATGGCGAGCAACCCGGAGCTGTGCCTGTCCCGGGCTGAATGGTCTCGACGTTTTGCGGCATTCATTCGCGAGGCGACGCCGGAAAATCTGCTCAACTCCAGCATCTACTTCGACCTGCGGGTGGTCTGGGGTGACGAAAGTGGCGGCGAGCAATTGCGCCAGCAGATTCTTGATCAGGTCGCTGACAATCGCCTGTTTCAGCGCATGCTGGCAGAAAACGCATTGCGCCAACGTCCACCCGTGGGACGCTTCAAGGATTTTGTCCTGGCCCGCAAAGGCAGCGACAAGGACACCATGGACCTCAAAACCCAAGGCCTCACGCCCTTTGTCGATGGGGCTCGCGTGCTGGCCCTCGCCAATGGTATTGGCGTGAACAATACCCTCGAACGTTTGCGCAAACTGGTCGAGAACGAAGTCATCGACCCGCAAGACGGCGCGGCGTATGAAGAGGCGTATCACTTCATTCAGCAAACCCGCATGCAGCAGCATCAGCAGCAGAGTCGACAGAATCTGCCGTGGTCCAATCGTATCGATCCGGACACGCTCAATCACCTGGACCGACGAATTCTGCGTGAATCATTGCGCCAGGCCCAGCGCCTGCAAATCAGTCTGACCCTGCGTTATCAACTATGAATCTGTTCAACAGCATGAACCTGTTCCAATGGCTGCGTCCCCGGCCACAAAAACCGACGCTGGAAAAACGCGATCAACAACGGCTGGCCAACCTGGCGCCTGCTGCACCGCTGAGTGAAGAGCCATTGCGGCAGCAACGCTGGGTAGTGGTCGACCTGGAAACCAGCGGCCTGAACATGAACCGTGATCAGGTACTGTCCATTGGTGCCGTCGTCATCGAGGACGGTGCCATTGACCTGAGTCAGCAGTTCGAACGAACGCTGCTCTGTCCCAATCATAAAGTCAGCCCCGCCGTGTTGATCCACGGTCTGGCCCCCAGCGCCATCGCGGCGGGCAGCGAACCTGTACAGGCCCTGCTGGATTTCATGGAATTTGTCGGCGAAAGCCCTCTGCTGGCGTTCCACGCACCTTTTGATCGGCACATGCTGAGTCGGGCATTGAAAGACAGCCTGGACTACCGCCTTGAGCATCACTTTCTGGATGTAGCGGAAATCGCGCCCATGCTTTTTCCACAGGCTGGTTTCCGCAAGGCCGGGCTGGACGACTGGACACAGTTCTTCGGGCTGCATGCAGAGGAACGCCACCACGCCAGCGCCGATGCGTTGGTGACGGCAGAACTGGCGTTGATCCTGTTCAGCCACGCCCGCCGCCAGGAGATCGACAGCCCCGCCCGCCTCGACCAGAGCCTGAGCCAATGGCGTCGGCGACAGCAGAGTCATTCGTTCTAAAGCCACTGAGCAGAACGGTAGGAGCGAACTTGTTCGCGAGCATCTTTACAGACGATGAAAACCTATAGGCTGGTCGATCTCCTCGCGAACAAGTTCACTCCTACCAGCGACCGCCGATAGGCTTTGGAGCGTTATTCACAAATCCTGTTGGCTCACCTGTGGATAACATGTTCGCTTATCCCTGAACCCTATACAAACCGGGGTCTGCAGCCAGATGATTAAAAAACAACCAACATAACCCACGGTTTTTATTGGTTTTTCATTGTGGATAAAGCCTCCCCCGACTAACACACCCATCCACAACTACCCACAAAGTCTGTTGGCGCTTCTGTGGACAAGTTGTTCGCTTACCTCTACAAGCCACGTATATAAAGGCCTCCAAGCAAACGATCAAAAAACAACCAACCACAACAAAAAAGCTCGAATTCTCTTCTGTCAACCTTGAAAAACAAGGCTTTCAGCAGTTTTCCACAGATCGAGACCAGTTGAACGTAAGTTGCCCCCAAACTCTGTTGGCGTGTCTGTGGATAAGGTGTTTGTGATTAGCTACAGGTCTTTAATATCGGGAGGTTCATGGATTTGATCAATTATTGATCAATAACACATTAACGAAGGTACTTCTGGATAAGTGCCAGTTTTAAATAGCTTTTAAGCGCCTATCAGGCGCTTTTTCCACAATGGATGTAGACATATCTGTGGATAAGCTGTGCGGATACGTGTATCGCGACAAAAAAAGAGCTAAGACTCCTCACCAGAGCCCTCCCACGACCGTAGCCCGCTCAGGGATCATCTGAACCTGAAACGATTTGAGCCACTAACTCTGCGATTCGCCCCTCGTCTTCTAGCTCAGACCACGGACCATCAGCAACCACTGCTCCCTGCGCCATGACAATGACTCGATCAAATTGTGGCAACGCGGCCAAATCATGAGTTACGCAAATCAGCCCGCTGTTTTTAAAGTGGCAAAAAATGACCTCCCATACCCGCAACCGTGTGTCTTGGTCCAGGGACGCGGTGGGCTCGTCGAACAAATTGAAATCCCCCGGACGGTTAATCAACCGCAACAGCGAAAGTCGCTTCGCTTCGCCCCCGGAGATGTTTTTAGCACCTTCAGAAATGAGCCGATTTTCGACCAACTCCCGCAGTTCGAGGTCATCAACGGCTTGAGCGAGAACCGAGGATTTCTCGCGCCCGAACAGCACGGAGTGTTCAAAAGCGCCCTCCAGAAACACCGGACCCTGTGGGCAGTAGCGAACACGGCGCAGATACCCCTCGATGTCTTGAGGCTGGAGCTGCCGGTCGTTGTAGCCAAGATGATGCCGTCGTGTCTTCACCACCCCTGCCAGGGTTTCCAGCAACGTCGTCTTCCCCGCTCCGCTGGGTCCGATGATCGCTACTGATTGCTCACGATAAAAACGCATCGGCCTGTCAGTTAACGGACTCATAACCGAAAGACTCAACGACAAAAGGCGATCTGAGAGTAGGGTTTGAACGATGTGTAGATGACTCTCCAACAACAAAATCTCCTGAAGTCTTTTCTTATCAAC
Source organism: Pseudomonas folii (assembly GCF_014357575.1). Classification (GTDB taxonomy): domain Bacteria; phylum Pseudomonadota; class Gammaproteobacteria; order Pseudomonadales; family Pseudomonadaceae; genus Aquipseudomonas; species Aquipseudomonas folii. The sequence continues at coordinate 8,177 of NZ_JACONW010000166.1, forward strand.
TAAAAACTGATCGAGCGTCCTGTAAGACTCGGCTAACTGACTGAAGTTATTTAAAAACATCCCGGCAATAGAAAATACCGCAACCAAGGCTCCGACAGTCAAATTCGGCGAAGCCGACAATTGATCCTGAACTCCCCATGCCAGTAAGCCGGTCGTTGAAAGGCCAGTATAAAGAATCCTGATTGACCCCAGAACAGCGCCAGTACTAGCGACCTTCGTAGCTGCCCGCGCGTAGGCCGCGTAACTTTCATAAAGCGGTCGCGGCGCACTATCACAAGCCTGCTCCAACTTAATTACTTTTCCAGCATGAAGGGTCTCGAACAGCCGTGAAGAAACCAGATCCTCCTCGGCATTGACAATAAGTAAATAGGGTCTTCTCCAGTTAACCACATAGCGGTAAAGCAGCATATATCCGATCGATATCCCCAAAAGCGCCATAAAGAGCGTGAACCCTCCAGCATAGGCAAAGACTGCCCCGACCAAAATCAACTCAATGAAAAGTGGAAAACCTGACGTAATAAAAAACGTCAGTAGTTTTTCATGAGCGGTGATGCCACGCTCCACGGACTTAATCAATCCTCCGAGTCTAAAAACGGAGAAAGCGTCAAACTCTTTCTCCAGGATAGCTTTGGTCCATTCAGTAGATTTTTCTTTCAACGTCGTCTGCACAAGGCTCACCAGCTGGTAAGTTTGCAGTGGACTGAAAACAGACTGAAAAATAATCGCCATACACAACGCTGCAAAAAGCCAAAGCACACCGGAGGCGGGTACAACGCCTGAAGAAACAAGGCTATCAATAATCTTCCCCAATAAAAGCGCAGGAATGACAGCAATTCCTTTCAGAAAGATCGTTATGGCTGTCGCGCTCAGGAAAAGGCTTTTTTTGGCGAGAAAGGTATCTTTCAAGAAATTGAACATCTTACTAGGTGCCTTTAAGAAAAAGACCTATTGGCATGCAGCAAATGTTGCGGCACCACAGGAATGCCGGCTCGAACTAGATTGAAGCGCTCCACCCCAGGTATGTATACCTGAGTCACCACACAACCGTTATCGAATTCAAGCAACGTTCGACGTAATATCCGCAAGCCGGTAGCAGAAATCTGTTCGATTATATATTCAAGCTGATGCGCGACCGTTTTTTTCCTGGGAGGATCCAGTCGCCTGCATATGTATTCATTATTTCTAAGCACTTCAAGGTCGATCAGCGGCTGTAATTTAAATGACCGCTGCATCAATGAGTAGGCCTTTAGATCATTGTCCCTCTCTGACTCGTCGAACAACTCCAACGCCTGAAGAAGCTCGGTTGAAGCACGTTCAATCGCCACACCCGCATCAACAGAACATCCAGACCCTATGAGACATACGGGGTACCTGCCATCTGGCCTTTTCGGAATAGCCATACAGAAATAGACACCATAAATGGTATGTGTGAGTAATACTTTCATTCCATCCACCAAGGCGCGAAGACTGTCTTGACCGAAAAATAATTCGTCCAGAATTTCCGCACTTGGAGACTTCAGTAGCAGCTTTTCATGCTGACCGCACAGAGACATTAGGACCTTTGAAAGCGCATGTCTCTCAACAACCTCATTGAGTCCGTGAAGTATCGCTTCATTTTCTGAGCAACCAAATGCAAGACCTGAGTTTGATGAATAGCGGTTGAGGTAGGAAAGCTCAGGGTGCGCCTCAATTTTATCTCCCAACTCCTTGCATGGAAGTTGAATCACAGCAGGTACTCTTACCTTGCCACCCGTGAGGATGTCATGCATTTCGACGCAGTCGATTGCAGTGCGGCTTTTGGGAAGGTTAGTCAGCAATCCGTCCATACTGAGCGAAGGCTGATTACGGATATCATCTATAGCGGAGGAAACCAGACCAGTAAATAAATTACCATCCAGAGCAAAGTGCTCCAGACTTTCAGCCTGCGCACCAATTTTACAATATATCCCTTTACCTGCACCTTCGGACACTGTTACGCCGGCGTTGTCTATCAACTTCGATACTGCAACTGTCTTTGACGCATTTTTGAATTCTGTCGAAAACGAGAAACCCAACGACGATGCAGCCTGCAGGACTTTCTCCTCAGATGATATTGCAGAGAAATCACGTTCAAACATTTTTCGCTCCTTGAAGTAGTGCTTGGGGGTCACCCCCCAAGCTAGCCCGTGGGCTATACAACATTAGTCATGTGAATAAAACAGAGTCTCGCTAAGCAACAGCCCCCCTACTAACTCATCATTTTTGTTGAACGGAACAATTGCGATTTCAGAACGTTTACGACCCATTTGATGCACTCCATATATTTATGTGAACGGGAATAATTCCCTTAGCACTCACGGCATGTGCCGCGAGTGGTGTATTGGTACCACTTCGTTCAATAACGTGCCAAGTCGTTTAATATTTTTAATGTCCGATAATGCCGTAGGAAAATTCCAGCATGTTGTAGGAATACATAGGCAATCCCATGTATAACCTCATCTATTCGTGTAGGACTAAGTGTTTAGAGAGTGCGATATCACAGAAAATGCAAATGCAGATATTTGTCTGTCAGCGGCTACATTGAAGGTCTGGGGCATAAGGGGGGGGCGGGCGGAAATCGTGCCTACGGCAACGAAGCTGTCTGATAATTACTCTTCTGCACGGATTTATAAAACGAAGTAGTGACTTCCCCACAATTGCTGTGGGTTGCTCTGTGGATAAGTTGTTTGCTGAAGCTGGGATGCGCGGCGGGTCTGCGCTTGCAAGGGTTTGATCAAATTATGATCAGGCGAAAAAATTAACTGTAGGAGCCAACTTGTTGGCGAGGCGGTTTGTCAGGTGCATGGTCTCACGAACCGTTTACTCGTACAAAGGAGACATTTTGCCTAACTCAATCAAGCAACACCGGCTTGCGAAGACCTTGTAGGAGCTG
>NZ_JACONW010000167.1 GCF_014357575.1 Pseudomonas folii
TCCCACAATGAGATTGCAACCTCATGTGAGACGAGTGCCAGCCCTCAATCATCTCTGAGCATTTACCCGAAAATGCCCGCAGCTCACGCAAACCTTTGATTTTGCTTATGGTCTGGCGCATTGTGCCCCCAGCGTCACGGGTATAAACTTTGCGCACTTTACACAGAGGCCCCTAGCGGTTCACTTGAACCGTTCAGCCAGCATGAAACCTATTCAGCTGCCCCTGGGTGTGCGTCTGCGTGATGACGCCACCTTCATCAATTACTATCCCGGCGCCAATGCTGCGGCACTCGGCTACGTCGAGCGGCTGTGCGAAGCCGAGGCGGGCTGGACCGAAAGCCTTATTTATCTGTGGGGCAAGGACGGCGTGGGGCGTACCCATCTGTTGCAGGCCGCGTGCCTGCGTTTCGAGCAGATGGGCGAGCCGGCGGTTTACCTGCCACTGGCTGAAGTGATCGATGAAGGCGTCGAGCTGTTCGACAACCTGGAGCAGTACGAGCTGGTCTGCCTCGACGACCTGCAAGCCATCGTCGGCAAGCCTGAATGGGAAGAAGCACTCTTTCACCTGTTCAATCGATTGCGCGACAGCGGTCGGCGTCTGCTGATTGCCGCGTCGCAGTCTCCCCGCGAATTGCCGGTCAAACTTCCCGACCTCAAATCACGCCTGACCATGGCGCTGGTGTTCCAGATGCGTGGTTTGTCTGATGAGGACAAACTGCGTGCGCTGCAACTGCGCGCATCGCGACGGGGTTTGCACCTGACCGACGAGGTTGGGCATTTCATCCTGACCCGCGGTACGCGCAGCATGAGCGCGCTGTTCGATCTGCTGGAAACCCTGGATCAGGCCTCGTTGCAGGCCCAGCGCAAGCTGACCATTCCCTTCCTTAAAGAGACGCTTGGGTGGTAGACCGCGCGTTGCTGCTACAAACCGCCTCGGCGTTGCGTCATGCCCGGCGAATTCTGGTTATTACCGGTGCAGGTTTGTCTGCGGATTCGGGGTTACCGACCTATCGTGGTGTCGGTGGCTTGTATAACGGCGAAACCGACGACGGTATTCCTATCGAAATGGCTTTATCCGGCCCCATGCTGCGCCGCGATCCTGCGCTGTGCTGGAAGTACATCGCGCAACTGGGAAGGGCGTGCCTGGGCGGCCAGCCCAATAGTGCGCATTACGCCATTGCCGAGCTGCAACGCAAAAAGCCGGAATGCTGGGTGCTGACGCAAAATGTCGATGGCTATCATCTGGCGGCGGGTAGTCCGCCTGAACGACTGATTGAAATCCATGGGCAGATGGCACCGCTTTTTTGCCAGTCATGCGGTTCAAAAGATCCTGAGCTGAGTAAGCATCTGGAGCGACCTCTTCCACCACTTTGCTCGTTTTGTGGTGGCGTAATGCGACCATCCGTCGTTTTGTTTCAAGAGATGTTGCCCGAGCAAGCGATGCAAACGCTCTATGATGAGATGGCTAAAGGCTTCGATGCAGTGTTGAGTATCGGGACCACCGCAAGCTTCCCCTACATCCACGAACCCGTAGTAAGAACAAGGGTTTGCGGCGGTTTTACGGCGCTAGTAAATTTGACGCCTACCGATCATAGCGCCCAAATGGACGTGTTTTTTGCCTGCCGAGCGGTACATGTCATGGACGATCTGGTAAGTCACATTTAGTTCGATTGAATTTGCAAATCAGTTTGAGAGTGGGCATAGTCGCGGCTTCTTAATCTTTAACAGCCACGGTCGTGCCCATGCTAGCTCGCTTCGCACCCCTCGTGCCTCTCGCACTTGTCACCCTGCTCATAGGTTGCGCCGCCAATTCACCGGTCTCGCAACAACAGCAAGTACAGCAGCAAACCGCCAGATCGGTCAGCGCTCCCAATGCAAACGTGCGTTCAGATCGCTCGGTTTTGCAGGAAGAACTGGCGACAGAAGCTGAACTGGCGCGTTTCTCCGACAACAAGCCTTATCAGTTGCCGGTACTGGCTGACAGCATTCTTGAACGTGGCAAATCCCTGATCGGTACCCGCTACCGTTTCGGCGGTACGTCCACCAAGTCCGGTTTTGATTGCAGCGGCTTCATTGGTTATCTGTTCCGTGAAGAGGCGGGCATGAGCCTGCCGCGTTCTTCCCGTGAAATGATCAACATCGATGCTCCGCTGGTTAAGCGCAATGACCTCGAACCAGGCGATCTGCTGTTCTTCAGCACTGCTGGTCGCGGTCGCGTCAGCCACGCCGCTATCTACCTGGGCGACAATCAGTTCATCCACTCCAGCAGTCGTCGCAGTGGCGGTGTCCGTGTAGACAGCCTGGACGATGTGTACTGGAGCAAGACCTTCATCGAAGCCAAGCGTGCCCTGGCGATGGAGTCGCCAACCGCGCCAGCTCAGACCACCGCGATGACGGCGACGACGCTCAAGACGCCTGCGGTCAAAAAGCGTAGTCACAAATAATTAGCGTCCCGTACAAAGACAGGCTATAAGCCTGTCTTGTGCTTTTCGGGCTCCCGGCAAAGTAAGCCGCATCCACCTCGGGTTGTTGTGTTTATGTCGATTACGCTACGTATTGTGGTCATTTCTCTTGCAGCGTTACTGGGTGCTTGCGCCAGTGCGCCGCCGCCTCAGCCACGGGTCGTTCAACGCCCGGTAATCGTTGCTCCCGCCGAGAACACCAATCCTGCTGCCGAAGATGTGCTGTTCCGTGCGCTTGGGCTCGTGGGCACGCCCTATCGCTGGGGCGGCAACACCCCTGATTCGGGTTTTGACTGCAGTGGTTTGATAGGTTTTGTTTATCGTGATGCGGCGGGTATCGCCTTGCCACGGTCGACCCGCGACATGATTGTGATGCGTGCGCCAAGTGTGGGCCGCCAGCAGTTACAGTCTGGCGATCTGGTGTTCTTTGCCACGGGCGGTGGTTCGCAAGTCAGTCATGCTGGTATTTACGTGGGCGAAGGCCGCTTCGTGCATGCACCTGCTACCGGCGGCACCGTGAAACTCGATAGCCTGGACAAGCCTTATTGGCAGAAGGCTTATCTGGACGCCAAGCGAGTGATTCAGCCTTCGAATCTGGCACGCAATCAGTAGCTTCATTAGTCAACGAACGTTGGCGCATCAGTTGGCTCTTTGACGATCGTTACATTGTCATCGCGGGCAAGCGCGCTCCTACAGTTAGATTGCGATCATATGTAGGAGCGCGCTTGCCCGCGATGGCGTAGGTGCGATAACAGCAGGAATTTCAGGTATACGCGGTGCTGCTTCATGAATGTCCAGGCAGTGACTAAAGCTAAGGCTTCACCCCAGCCTGTTGTGCCTTCGCTCCCGTCACCCGCCAGATTTTGTTGCCCACGTCATCGGCCACCAACAACCCACCCTGATGGTCATTCACCACGCCAACCGGGCGGCCTTGCGCTTTTTCGTCGGCGTTGAGGAAACCGCTCAGCAGGTCGATTGGCGTACCGGCCGGTTTGCCGTCTTTGAACGGCACGAACAGCACCTTGTAGCCGCTGTGTGGCTTGCGGTTCCACGAGCCGTGCTGGCCGATGAACATCCCTTCGTTAAACGGTGCAGGTAAGGTTTTGCCGTCGGCGAAGACCAGGCCTAGCGAGGCTGTGTGCGGGCCCACGGCAAAGTCAGGCGCAATGGCCTTGGCAACCAGCTCCGGGTTTTGCGGTTTGACCCGCTCATCCACATGCTGCCCGTAATAACTGTACGGCCAGCCATAAAAGGCTCCGTCCTGAACCGAGGTCACGTAATCAGGCACCAGGTCGCTGCCGATTTCGTCGCGCTCGTTGACCGCGGTCCACAGCTTACCGGTGGTTGGTTCCCAGTCCATGCCGTTCGGGTTGCGCAGGCCCGAAGCGAAGATGCGATGGGTTTTGCTCGCCGGGTCTACTTCCCAGATCGCCGCTCGACCTTCTTCGGCGGCCATGCCGTTTTCCGCCACGTTGCTGTTCGAGCCAACCGTCACGTAGAGCTTGCTGCCGTCTTTGCTGGCGATGACGTTTTTGGTCCAGTGGTGATTCAGCGTGCCGCCCGGCAAGTCGACGATCTTGGTCGGTTGCGCGGTGATCGCCGTCTGGCCGTCTTTATAGGGGAAGCTGATCAGGCGGTCGGTGTCGGCGACGTATAGCGTGTTGCCGACCATCGTCATACCAAACGGTGAGTTGAGGTTCTCCAGAAACACGGTACGGGTTTCTGCGACGCCGTCGTGATCCTTGTCGCGTAGCAGGGTGATTCGATTAGCGCTGGGCACGCCGGCTCCGGCGCGGCCCATGACTTTTTTCATGACCCAGCCACGAACGCCTTGATCGTCATCGGGCTTGGGCGGCGAATTGGTTTCGGCGACCAATACATCGCCGTTGGGCAGCACGTACAACCAGCGCGGGTGATCGAGGTTTTCAGCGAAGGCGGCGACCTGGGTGCCCGGTGCCGCGACAGGCTTGCCACCCTGCGGCCAACCGACGGCCGGTGCAATGTTGACGGTCGGGATCAGGGTCTTGTTGGGCTCCGGTAGCTTCGGAGACGGGCCTGTGCCGTCGGTGACTTGCAAGGTCGAGGACTCGCCACAGCCCGCGAGGCCAGCGGCAAGCACGAGCAAGACGGCGTAGTGCGGTTTGAGCGTGAACATGGTGGATCTCCGTTACGGGCAGTGGTGCATTAAGGGGTAGAGGGCCTCACTCTGTTGAGGTTCAACCCCTGTGTTGATTGACGCTCCCGGGTCAACGCTCTAACCTGCGCGCTTGTTTCAGGTGCTCAACGTCTGCGGACTGATTGAGTGAAACAGGGAAGCCGGTGCGTTCGCTTTTTTTCGAGCCATTCCGGCGCTGCCCCCGCAACGGTAAATGAGTGAAAACTGCGCAATCTGCCACTGTGCTCAGGCATGGGAAGGCGCGCAGCCGGGTTCGCCCGCTCATGAGCCCGGAGACCGGCCTGATCCATTCAACAGCATCACGGCGGGCGATGCTCTGCGCATGACCTGTGGTCGTGCTGTCAGTCTTTGTTGCGCCCTCCGTCTGCTTTCGCGTGCCCTCAAGCGGAGAGCTGAGATGAACGAATCCCCTGAACGTGACGAACGCCATCTGGCGCGCATGCTGCGCAAGAAAGCCGTCATGGACGAGCGCATTGCCAGCGCCCCTAACGAATGCGGTTTGCTGCTGGTCTTGACCGGCAATGGCAAAGGCAAAAGCAGCTCCGCGTTCGGCATGCTCGCCCGGGCCATGGGCCACGACATCCAGTGCGGCGTTGTGCAGTTCATCAAAGGCAGTCACAGCACCGGTGAAGAGTTCTTCTTTCGGCGTTTCCCGGAACAGGTTCGTTACTACGTGATGGGCGAGGGCTACACCTGGGAAACCCAGGACCGCCAGCGCGATATCGCTGCAGCCGAAGCCGCCTGGGAAGTGTCTCTGGAAATGCTCCGCGATCCGTCCATTGGCCTGGTGGTGCTGGACGAACTGAACATCGCCCTCAAGCACGGTTATCTGGATCTCGAGCGAGTCCTCAGCGACTTGCAGGCGCGTCCGCCGATGCAGCACGTGATCGTCACCGGTCGCGGTGCCAAGCCGGAAATGATCGACATGGCTGACACGGTTTCCGAGATCACCGTGGTCAAGCACGCCTTCCAGGCAGGTATTCGTGCCCAGAAAGGCATTGAGCTGTGAGCGCACTGTCATGAGCGAGCCGCGTCACTGTCCGGCGGTATTGATCGCCGCGCCTGCTTCGGGTCAGGGCAAAACCACTGTCACCGCCGCATTGGCTCGCCTGCATCGCAATCAGGGCCGCAAGGTTCGCGTGTTCAAGTGTGGGCCGGACTTTCTCGACCCCATGATTCTTGAGCGGGCAAGCGGTGCGCCGGTCTATCAGCTCGACCTGTGGATGGTGGGCGCTGATGAAAGCCGTCGCATGTTGTGGCAGGCCGCGGGCGAGGCTGATCTGATTCTGATTGAAGGCGTGATGGGCCTGTTTGACGGTACGCCGTCCAGTGCTGACCTGGCCCGTCATTTTGGTGTCCCTGTATTGGGTGTGATCGACGGTACGGCCATGGCCCAGACTTTTGGCGCGTTGGCCTTGGGGCTGGCGCGTTATCAGCCGGACCTGCCGTTCGCCGGTGTACTGGCCAACCGCGTCGGCACCGTGCGGCACGCGCAGTTACTTGAAGGCAGCCTTACCGAAGGTCTGCGCTGGTACGGCGCATTGTCCCGGGAAACCGGAATCGAACTGCCAAGCCGTCATCTCGGATTGGTACAGGCCAGCGAACTGAATGACCTGGACCTGCGTCTCGACTCAGCGGCTGATGCCCTGGCCAGCACCTGCGAAGTGGCTTTGCCGCCCGCCGTGACCTTCGCTGCTCCGGAAATTATTCCAGCCGAGCCGCTGCTTGAAGGTGTGCGCATCGCCATCGCACACGATGAAGCGTTCGCCTTCACCTATGGTGCGAGCCTGGATTTGCTGCGGGCAATGGGCGCAGAACTGGTGTTCTTCTCGCCGATCCGCGACAGCGTTTTGCCCGAGGCGGACAGCCTGTATCTGCCCGGTGGTTACCCCGAACTGCATCACGTCGCCTTGAGCCAGAACACGCCCATGCTGACCGCGATCCGCGAACACCACCAGGCTGGCAAACCGTTGCTGGCGGAATGCGGCGGCATGTTGTATCTGCTTGATGCCTTAACCGATGTCGACGGGCTGCGGGTTGAGCTGGTTGGCTTGCTGAAGGGCGAGGCCGTGATGCAGAAACGTCTGGCAGCCCTGGCGCTACAAAACGTCGCATTGCCCGAAGGCGAGCTGCGCGGCCACACTTATCACCATTCATTGACCAGCACCGAGTTGCAGCCAATCGCCCGGGGCTTGAGCCCTAACGGTGGGCGCGGCGCGGAGGCGGTCTATCGCGACGGGCGCATGACGGCGTCCTATGTGCATTTCTATTTCCCTTCCAATCCCCAGGCGATTGCGGCGCTTTTCAAACCATGAGTGATCACGCGTACAGCGCCGAAGAACGTGCTGCGGTCTATCGCGCCATTGCCGAGCGACGGGACATGCGGCATTTCAGCGGTGGCAGCGTAGCGCCCGAGTTGCTGACGCGTCTGCTCGAAGCAGCGCATCAGGCACCCAGCGTGGGCTTGATGCAGCCATGGCGGTTTATCCGCATCACCGACCGCACGTTGCGCACGCGTATTCAGGCGCAGGTCGAAGCCGAGCGGATTCGGACTGCCGAAGCGCTGGGCGAGCGCGCCGATGACTTCATGAAACTTAAAGTCGAAGGCATCAGCGATTGCGCGGAAGTGCTGGTTGCCGCGCTGATGGATGATCGCGAAAAACACATTTTCGGCCGTCGCACGTTGCCGGAGATGGATTTGGCGTCGTTGTCCTGTGCGATCCAGAACATGTGGCTGGCAGCGCGTGCCGAAGGTTTGGGTATGGGCTGGGTTTCTCTGTTTGAACCACAGGCTCTGGCTGACTTGCTGGGCATGCCCGAGGGCGCAAAACCCTTGGCGATTCTGTGCCTGGGGCCGGTGACCGAGTTCTATCCGGTGCCGATGCTGGTCATGGAAGGCTGGGGTAAAGAGCGCCCGTTGAACGAAATGCTGTTTGAAAACCAATGGGGAGTCGGTCAATGAGTGTGGCGCTGTTAAGTGTTGCCGGGGTGGCGCTGGATGCGTTGCTGGGCGAGCCGAAGCGCGCTCATCCATTGGTGGCTTTCGGTCGTTACGCTGACCGTATCGAGCGGCGTTTCAATTCGGCCGGTCGCGGCTGGCGCAGTCATGGCGTTACGGCCTGGTTCATTGCGGTCATCCCGTTGACACTGCTGGCCACGGCGTTGAGCTGGCTGCCTTACATTGGCTGGCTGGTGGAAATCCTCGCGCTGTATTGCGCGCTGGGTTTACGCAGTCTGGGCGAGCACGTCGAGCCGGTGGCACAGGCGCTGCGCTCAGATGACATTGAGGAGGCGCGGCGTCGCGTCGGCTATCTGGTCAGTCGCCAGACCTCGGAACTGGACGCCACCGAAGTCGCCCGTGCCGCCACTGAATCAGTGCTGGAGAACGGCAGCGATGCGGTGTTTGCTACGCTGTTCTGGTTTGCCGTTGCCGGTGCGCCGGGCGTGGTGTTGTACCGGTTGAGCAACACGCTGGACGCCATGTGGGGTTATCGCACCGAGCGTTTCGAGCGTTTTGGCTGGGCGGCGGCAAGGATTGACGACGTGCTCAACTACATTCCTGCAAGGCTGGTGGCGCTGACGTACGCGTTGCTGGGCAAAACCCGTCTGGCCCTGCGCTGCTGGCGCACTCAAGGCCCTACTTGGGACAGCCCAAATGCCGGCCCGGTGATGGCCGCTGGCGCGGGTGCGCTGGGTGTCGAACTGGGCGGTGCCGCGATTTATCACGGCGAACTGCATCAGCGTCCGCAGTTGGGTGAAGGTGTGCCCGCTGACGCTAATTCCATTGATCGCGGCTGGCAGTTGGTGCAGCGCGGTGTGTGGTTATGGTTGTTGGTGTTGTGCATTGGAGCCGAATTTTATGCTTGAACATGGCGGTCGCCTGCGCAGGGCAGCCAGGCAATACGGCATTGCTGAAGCTGACTGGCTGGATCTGTCCACGGGCATCGCACCCTGGGCGTTCCCGATTCCGGCGATCCCGGCAGCCGCCTGGCATCGCCTGCCCGAAGCCGATGACGGACTGGAGCAAGCCGCCTGTGCTTATTACGGCGCAGCGCGCGCCTTACCGGTCGCCGGATCCCAGGCAGCGATTCAGGCCCTGCCGCGTTTACGCTCTGCCGGTAAGGTCGGCGTGTTATCGCCTTGTTATGCCGAGCACGCTCACGCCTGGCGCAGCGCGGGCTTTCTGGTGCGCGAAATGCTTGAGCATGAAGTGGATTACTTCCTCGACAGCCTCGACGTGCTGGTAGTGGTTAACCCTAACAATCCAACCGGCTTGATGCTCCCTCCGGAACGCTTGTTGAAGTGGCATGCGCGACTGGCGGAGCGGGGCGGCTGGCTGGTGGTCGATGAAGCCTTCATGGACAACACGCCGGACTTGAGCCTTGCAGCCCACACCGGCCTCGCCGGTCTGATCGTGCTGCGCTCGTTTGGCAAATTCTTCGGGCTTGCCGGTGTGCGGTTGGGGTTCGTCCTGGCTGAGCCGGGTTTGCTCAAATCACTGGCTCAGGAAATCGGTCCCTGGACCGTCAGCGGTCCCACGCGAATCATCGGCGAAGCGTGTCTGAAAGATGTCCATGGGCACCTCGCGCAACGTGCCCGCACCGATCAGGCCAGCGACCGTCTTGTGCAGGTACTGACTCGCCACGGGCTAAAGCCGGACGGCGGCTGCACGCTGTTTCAACGGGTGATCACCCCGCTCGCGGAGTCGCTGCACGAATTCTGCGCCCGACGCGGCATTCTGTTGCGTTTGTTCGTCAGCGATAATCCGCTGGAAGGCAGTCTGCGTTTCGGCCTGCCGGACACTGAAGCCCACTGGCAGCGTCTGGAAAAGGCGCTGGTCGAGTTCAATCAAAGCCTGCCAGGCCAGGAGCAGCCATGAGCACGTTGATGGTGCAGGGCACCACGTCCGATGCAGGCAAAAGTACGCTGGTAACGGCGCTGTGCCGCTGGCTGACGCGCCAGGGTGTGGCCGTCGTGCCGTTCAAGCCGCAGAACATGGCGCTCAATAGCGCGGTGACGGCGGACGGCGGTGAAATCGGTCGCGCCCAGGCGGTTCAGGCCCAGGCCTGCGGGTTGCAGCCGCATACCGACATGAATCCGGTATTGCTCAAGCCCAACAGCGACACCGGCGCGCAGGTGATTATTCATGGTCGTGCGGTTACCACCATGAACGCGGTGGCGTATCACGGCTATAAAGAGATCGCTATGAAGGCGGTGCTTGAATCACACGAGCGGCTGGGCCAGACCTATCCGGTGATCATGGTTGAAGGTGCCGGTTCGCCTGCCGAAATCAATCTGCGCGCCAACGACATCGCCAACATGGGCTTCGCCGAAGCGGTGGATTGCCCGGTGCTGCTGATTGCCGATATCAACCGTGGCGGGGTGTTCGCTCATCTGGTTGGTACGCTGGAATTGCTTTCGCCCAGCGAGCAGGCGCGGGTCAAGGGCTTCATCATCAACCGTTTTCGTGGCGACATTGCCCTGCTGCAACCGGGTCTGGACTGGCTGGAAGCGCGGACCGGCAAACCGGTAGTCGGTGTGCTGCCGTACGTGATGGACCTGCATCTTGAGGCCGAAGACGGTCTCGATCAGCGCCAGACCGACAAGGTCGAGCAAGTGCTCAACGTGGTGGTGCCGATTCTGCCGCGCATCAGTAACCACACCGATTTTGATCCGCTGCGCCTGCATCCGCAGGTCAATCTGCAATTCATCGGGCCGGGTCAGGCCATTCCTTCGGCTGACCTGATCATCCTGCCCGGCTCGAAGAGCGTGCGCAGCGACATGGCTTATCTGCGCGCCAATGGCTGGGACAGTGCCATCGCCCGGCATCTGCGCTATGGCGGCAAGGTACTGGGGATTTGCGGCGGTTTGCAGATGCTTGGTGAGCAGTTGCATGATCCTTTGGGCCTGGAAGGCGCGCCGGGTTCCAGCGCCGGTCTTGGTTTGCTGGCGATGAGCACGGTGCTCGAAGAAGAGAAGCAATTGCGCAATGTGAAAGGGCGTCTGTTGCTGGAAGGCGTGCAGGTCAGCGGCTATGAAATCCATGCCGGCGTGACCACCGGCGCAGCCCTGGAAAACCCGGCCGTGCTATTGGACGACGACCGCTGCGACGGAGCGCAAAGCGCCGACGGGCAGATATTCGGCACCTACCTGCACGGGCTGTTCGAAACCCCGGCGGCCTGCAGTGCCTTACTGCGCTGGGCCGGTTTGCAGGACGTGCAGCAAGTGGATTACCACGCGCTGCGCGAACGTGACATCGAGCGGCTGGCGGATCTGGTGGAGAACCATCTGGATGGCACGTTGCTGCGTGAGTTGTGTGGATTGGATGCTGTAGTGGGTTGAATGTGGTTTTTATCAAACACGATATAAATCACTGAATGGATGCG
>NZ_JACONW010000168.1 GCF_014357575.1 Pseudomonas folii
TTTTGTGAGTTTTTCTGTTTTGCAGCTCGATTTCGGACTTCTGCAGAGCGGCTATCAAAACACAGACACCAGCCATCATTCAGGCTCCAGAAAACTGGCGGCGTGCCGATAAACCTCATATCGGCGATAGCCCGTTTGATTTCACGCGGTGGTGATGTGCGTGATCCAGGCAGGGCCGCAAGGTGCCGTTCAGAGCTCTGGAGCAGAGCTTTGATGTAGAATTTGCATGATGGCGTAACGCTATTGGCTGGTAATTGCACGCCAAAAATGGGCAGCGAAGCTGGACCCGTCTATATGTTTGCCTTTGGGCTCATCTTCTTTCTTCCCTGACAGGACCCCTGATGCTGGCGTACAACCAAAAAAGTTTTCTGATCGTCGACGACTTCTCCGACTTCCGCAGCTCGGTGCGCTCCATGCTGCGTGAGTTGGGGGTGAGGGATGTAGACACTGCCGACACCGGAGAGCAGGCGCTGAAGATGTGTTCGCAGAAGCGCTACGATTTTGTCCTGCATGACTTCAATCTGGGTGACGGCAAGAAAAACGGCCAGCATGTGCTCGAAGACCTGATGGTCGATCGACTGCTGAGCCACGAAAGCGTATTTGTCATGGTCACGGCTGAAAACAGCCAGGCAATGGTGATGAGTGCGCTGGAATGGGAGCCGGATGCTTACCTGACCAAGCCTTTCAACCGGGCAGGCCTGGCGCAACGTCTTGAAAAGCTGGTGCAGCGCAAAGGCGTGCTCAAGCCGATCCTGCAGGCGCTGGATCGCGGCAAGCCTGCCGAAGTGCTCGCAGCCTGCGTGGCCCTGACCAAGCAGGACCCGCGCTATGCACCGCTGTGTCTGCGGTACAAGGCGGACGCGCTGCGCGACCTCAAACAATTTGAGCCCCTTGAAGCATTCCTCAAGTCGATTCTGGCTGATCGCCCGGCCCCTTGGGCGTACGCAGCACTTGGCAATCTATTGCTCAAGCGCAACAAGCACGCTGATGCCCAGGCCGTTTTTGATGCGGCGATAAAAACCTTTCCCGGTATGCCAACGCTTTACGACGGCCTGGCCGAGGCACTTGTTGCGCGTGGTGATGTGGTGCGTGCCCAGAAAGTGCTGGAAGACGCCGTCAAGATTTCTCCACTGGCAGTGCGCCGACAAACATTGCTCGGCAAGCTGGCGCTAGACAACAACGATTTTGACGGTGCTTCCAAGGCCTTTCGCCAGGCGGTCAACCAAGGCCAGTTTTCGCGTTTCAAAAACCCGGAAACCAATCTTGGTTTCGCTCAGGCATTGATCAGTCGGGGTGGTGATCAGGGCCTGGACGCGCGTGCTCGTGTCGAGATCAACCAGACGCTGAGTGACGTCGCCAAGGAGAACGGTGCCGACCAGGGGCTGCAGGTGCGCACGCGGCTGATGAAGGCCGCCAGCGTCAAGCATTCCGATCCTGAGATGGCTGCCAAGCTGACTGCGGATGCAATGGGTCGCTTGCAGAGCATGGACCAGTTCCTGAGCGCCGACGCCGCTTTGGCCGTGGCTTCGCAGTTGCAGAGTCTCGGGCATGAAGAGGCGGGTGCAGGCGTATTGAAAAGCTGCGCCGAGATTTACGGTGATGACCCCCAGGTGATGCAGAGCATCGCCAAGCAGACGGATGATCCCGCGATCCTCGGTGCCAACAAAGCCGCCATCGAGCTCAACGTTCAGGGCGTGCGCACCTACAAGGCCGGTAATCTCAACGATGCGCAGGATTTTTTCCGTCGCGCTCTGGCCCTGCAAGCCAAGAACATCAGTATCGCCTTGAACCTGGCGCAGGCATTGCTCCATTCCATGGCGACAGCACCTGACGCAGCAAAACTGGAAGAGTGTCGCGCCTGCCTGAGAATGGTTGGCAAGATGCCGGAGAGTGACCCGCGTTTCGAGCGTTATCAAAAACTGCAGAGCAAGGCATTTGGAGCATGAGCGAAAACGAAACGAGTATGGATTTCTCCATGGTCATTGCGTCGACGGTACATGATATGAAGAACTCCCTGTCGACCTTGGGCCAGTCCCACAACCGATGGCTGGGACAGTTGACCAACGAGCAACGAGACACCCCGGAACATGGTGTGATCGAGTACGAGTTTGCCCGGCTCAATGGCATGCTCGTGCAGTTACTCGGCCTCTACAAGCTGGACGTCAATCAGCTGCCGCTGCGCCCTGATTACCATGAGATGGACGACTTCATCGAAGGCCAACTGGCTCATCATCAAGAGGTGTTGAACAGTCGCGGCATCGTGGCGACCTGCGATGTCGATGCGCTCATCCCTCTGGGTTTCTTCGATCGCGAATTGATCGGCACCGTGGTGGGTAACGTCACCATTAACGCCATCCGTTATGCCCGCAAGACCATCGCCATCACCGTCAGCGAAGAGGGCGGGCAACTCTGCATCGCGATCAATGACGACGGTGCCGGCTTTTCCGCAAGCATGCTTGAGAAGCAGGCTGATTACGCACTGGGTATCAACCAGGCCAGCGGCAGCACCGGTCTTGGTCTTTACTTCGCGGCTCGCATTGCCGAGCAGCATCAGCGTAATGGTGTGCATGGGCGGATTGAGCTGGCTAATGGCGGTGCTTTAGGGGGCGGGCTGTTTCGGATTTATCTGCCGTAGTCGTCGCTTACTGAGCTCTCCAACACAGGGCGGATACTCCGGCGCACTGGTTAGCCCACCTTGAACGGTGGGTTTTTTTTCAGCTGTTCGGGTTGCTCCTGCTGCTGATCAGCCTGTGATACTTGAAAGTCTCCACACGTGGTGCGTATTTTGTACGTCTAGCTACGGAGCGCTCCGTAAGAAAAAGGAAGGATTCGAGTCATGACCAGCGATGGCCACAAAACGCTCGCACAGCGATTGACGGGCATTGATGAAATTGAATGCATCACCCCTGATCTAAATGGAATACCCCGCGGCAAAGTGATGACTGCCGAAGGCTTCCTTGAAGGTCGGCGTTTGCAGATGGCCCGGGGTGTTCTGTTGCAATGCATCATGGGCGGGTACCCGTCGTCGCGTTTTTACGGTAGCGACGACGGTGATGTGGCAATGATCCCCGATGCGCAGCAGATCCATCGCTTGCCGTGGAGTGCCGAGCCTCGTGCACTGGCGATCTGTGATACCGAGGAACTGGGCGGCGGAGCCTGTAACCTGTCGACCCGAAGCTTGCTTAAAGCCGTTATCGCCCGTTATGCCGAGCGTGGGCTGGCGCCGGTGGTTGCGACCGAGCTGGAGTTTTTTGTCTTTGCGCCAAATCCCGATCCGGCCAGGCCTTTTCAGCCGCCAGCCGGAATCGATGGCCGTCGCGAGGAAGGGTATTCGGCGTTCAGTGTCAGCTCCAACAATGGTTTGCGGCCGTTCTTCAGCGAGGTCTATAAGTGCATGGCGGCACTGGGTCTGCCCCGTGACACCTTCATGCATGAAATGGGCGTCAGCCAGTTCGAGATCAATCTGCTTCACGGCGATCCGCTGCTGCTCGCCGATCAGACGCTGCTGTTCAAGCACTTGCTAAAGGAAGTGGCGCTCAAGCATGGTTTGATCGTGGTGTGCATGGCAAAACCGCTGGCGCATACGGCGGGCAGTTCGATGCATATTCATCAGAGTGTGGTTGATTCGGTCACGGGCGCTAATGTATTCAGCGATGAGCAGGGCGAGCTAACGGGGCTGTTCCGGCAGTTTATTGCCGGTCAGCAAGCCTGTATGGCTGATTTCACGGCGCTGTTTGCGCCTAATGTGAACTCGTATCAGCGCCTGTGTCATCCGTTTGCGTCGCCGAACAATGCCTGCTGGTCTCATGATAATCGTGCAGCAGGTTTGCGTATCCCTGCCAGCGGTCCCTCGGCCAGACGGGTCGAAAACCGCTTGCCGGGAGCCGACGCCAATCCTTATCTGGCGATAGCTGCGAGTCTTGCAGCGGGGCTTCATGGTATCGATCAGCAGCTGGAACCAACGCCACCGACCCAGGGCGACATCCATGTGCCGGATGAATTGTCATTGCCATGTACCTTGCATGCCGCTCTGGAGCGTCTGAAACGCAGTCAGTTGGCCAAGGAACTGTTTGGCGTTGAGTTCATCGAAGGCTACATCGCATCGAAGACCCTGGAACTGACCAGCTTTTTTGATGAAATCACCCCCTGGGAACGGCGCATTCTGGCTGCCCAGGCTTAAGAATCGTGTTACAGGAGTCGTCCATTCCGGCGGCTCCTAATTTTTGGAAAGTCGATGCGCCAAATCTGGAAGTCCTTTCAGGGGCTGTATTTTGCCTCCCTGATGATGTTGACCGGCTCCGGTCTTCTGAGTACGTACCTTGCCTTGCGATTGTCCGCTGACCAGGTCGATGGCCTGTGGATCGGTGCGTTGATGGCCGCCAACTACGTGGGTCTGGTGCTGGGTGGCAAGGTAGGGCATCGCCTGATCGGTCGTGTCGGGCATATTCGTGCGTACGCCACCTGTGCGGGGATTGTCGGGGCTGCGGTGTTGGGCCTCGGCCTGATCGACTGGCTGCCGGCCTGGCTATTCCTGCGGATGATCGTCGGCCTGGGCATGATGTGCCAATACATGGTGGTCGAGAGCTGGCTGAACGAGCAGGCAGCCCCCAAGCAGCGTGGCATGGTCTTCAGCGGCTACATGATCGCGTCCTACCTGGGTTTGGTGCTGGGTCAGATGATTCTGGTGGTCCACCCCGGATTGGGGCCAGAGCTGTTGATGTTGGTGGCGATGTGTTTTGCCTTGTGTCTGGTCCCTGTGGCGATGACCCGCAGCATTCACCCGGCACCCCTGCATCCCGCGCCTTTGGAGCCCCGCTTCTTTATCAGTCGGGTTCCGCAGTCGCTGACGACCGTATTGGGTGCGGGGCTTATCGTCGGTGCTTTCTATGGTCTGGCGCCTCTGTATGCAGCGCAACAGGGCCTGTCGACTGAGCATGTCGGTATGTTCATGGCTTGCTGTATTCTGGCCGGCTTGCTGGTTCAGTGGCCACTGGGGCTTCTTTCTGACCGTTATGATCGTGCTCAACTCATGCGGGCTTTTGCCGGCGTCCTGACGGTCGTGGCGTTGCCTTTGGCAATCCTGCCCAGCATGCCGCTGGAGGTGTTATTTGTCGTCGGCTTTATTGTGTCGTTGATTCAATTCAGCCTTTACCCGCTGGCCGTCGCGTTCGCCAACGACCACGTGGAAGGTGAGCGCCGGGTGTCGCTGACGGCAATGTTGCTGATGACTTTCGGCATTGGCGCCAGTATTGGTCCGCTGGCGGCGGGTGCGCTGATGAAGGCGCTAGGCAGCAATATGCTTTATGCCTTCGTCTGCCTGACTTCACTGGCGCTGGTGTTCCTGATCCGTCCTAAGGCCGTGACTCACCTGCACCAGGTGGACGATGCGCCACTGCACCACGTCGCGATGCCGGACAGCATGTCGAGTTCGCCACTGGTGGTTGCGCTTGACCCGCGGGTTGATGAGCAGGTGGTTCAGGACCAGATGCAGACTACGGTTGAACCGGTGGTTGAACCGGAGCCTGAGGTTGAAGCGCCGGTTGAGGCCAAGGCTGAAGGGGAGGCCGATGGGGGTGTTCGGGATGAGGAGATCAATCGGCCTTAGGGTCTTTAAAGCTTGGCAGGCTTGAGTGGACTGACCTGCAGGAGCCAACTTGTTGGCGAGAAGCCGGGCCTGCATAGTCAGGGGCTTCGCTTTGCCAAAAGGTTAGCTCCTATCAAACAAAAAATAACTACCTGATTTGGAATACTTTTCTGTAGGAGCTCACGAGCACCGCGAGGCAGCGATGGCGGCCTTTCTGATACACCGCTATCGCGGCCTCGCGGTGCTCGTGCGCTCCTACAGGTCCAATGATTGCCGCGCGAAAGCGTGGTGTCAGGACGCCGGGGCGACTCTCATCAAACAAAATATAACTATCTGATTTGGAATGCTTTTTACTGTAGGAGTGAGCTTGCTCGCGATAGCTCCAGCACAGGCAATATATTCATCGACTGACAGGCCGAATCGCGAGCAATGTGGATCGCCACCCCGGTCACTTCTACAGGGTCCGTGTTTGCTGCGCGACAGCGTGGTGTCAGGGACACCGGGGCGACTCCTACAGAGGCAAGGCAGAGGCAGGTCTCGATCAGCAGAAATCTTATGAACAAAAAAGGCGATTACGCTCACCGCGCAATCGCCTTTTTTAATAGCCAAAGACAGCTGTCAGAAGTCATCGTCCTTGTCGAAGCGACGCGCTTCACGCTGCAGTTGGTACACAAAACGCTCAACCTGACGCTGCACAAGGCCGCTCATGTTGTGGAAGCGGATCCCGGCAAAGGTCGTGTTGACCCTTTCTTCGAAGTGCAGATAGCGCAATTCCACCGGTGCTGTCATGGTGCCGAAGGGCAGTTGAGCCACGAAACGCTCATACACCTGACCCAGCTGCATACGCTCTGAAACGTCGCCCTCGAAGCGAAGTTTGCAACCTGTCGCCGAGATATCCAGTAATTTGCCGCTTAAAGGGAATTTCAGTCGGTCGCCGCCCATCTCGATGCTGACCAGTTGGGCCAGTTTCAGTGCTGCACGGAAGGCGTTGCGACGCTGGTGATAGATAACTTCTGTTGGCAACGGGCCGCGGTAGAAACGTTCGCCGTTAACTTCATGAATGGTCATCTGGTCGGTGCTTTCCCAGGCGATTCGCACGCCGTCATGAAAGCCTTCGACCCGGTAAGCTTCACCGTTGGCGAGGAATTTTTCGCCGTCACGGGGGATCATTTCATCGAGGGCAATGACATCGCTTTCGCGGTCGACCTCGATCAAATAACTTTGAAAACGTTGTGTGCGCTCATGAAAAGTGATGATCAGAGGATCATGACTTTCAAGTAGCAGCCGCAAATTGGCGGCAATTTCCAAAGGCGTATTCAGTACCTTTGGGGGCTGCGGAGCATCGTCCGCGCTTGAGCCATTCACTTTTTTCCATCTCCAGGCAAAATACGACAGCAATGCAATTGCAGGCATCTTGCCAGCATGCAAAGCGCCTTGATACAGAAACTACGCTTGGCTTAACGGCCGTGGTTTTGCACGGCCCGATGTCGACCCACGATTGTCATACAACGTGGGCATGTCACCGGTCAGTATCCGCAGTTGATGCGCAGTAGAAGCCTGCTGCATAACGATAGAACTGCCATTCTGTGTGTTGACGAGTTGGCACTGAGTAATCACTGCGCTCAACTCGTCGCCTGCCTTGATCAACTGTTCGCCCAGCGATGAGCTGGCAGCAAGCGCGCTCAGGCCATTGCGGTCCGGACTC
The DNA here is from genome assembly GCF_014357575.1 of Pseudomonas folii. Lineage (GTDB taxonomy): Bacteria > Pseudomonadota > Gammaproteobacteria > Pseudomonadales > Pseudomonadaceae > Aquipseudomonas > Aquipseudomonas folii. The sequence continues at coordinate 7,290 of NZ_JACONW010000168.1, forward strand.
AGTCCTAACCCACTAAGGATCTGGCTGCGTTTGCGGCCATGCTGTTCGAGCAATACCACCAGCGCCTGCTTTTTAGCCAGAACGTGCTCCATCTCGACCATGTCGCGGCCGATCAGGGCAAGGGATTCTGCCTGCAGTATTTCCAGCAATTGCTGGGCCGGGACCATGTCGTCGGTCATCAGTTGGAGCAAAGTAGTGTCTTGCATCGCATGCTCTGGTTTTTAAGCGTCCAGAAGATACCGCGCGAGCATTGGGCTAGCGCGAAGCTTCGAAATTAAGCAGCTTGCTGGCTACACGGTTGCTGTCCACTTTATAGCTGCCATCTGCGATCGCTTGTTTCAACTCCGCCACGCGGGCGCTGTTGACGGTCGGCAGTTCGCCCAGCTTGTCAGTGATCTTTTGCAACTGTTGAGACTCACTGCTCAGTTTTACGGATTCGCCGGTGCTGGCGGTTTTTTCCAGTGCGCCGGTTTTAACCGCTGCTTCTGTCTTGCCTGTTTCTTTAACGCTGTTGGTACGTGTCGTGCCGCTAACCGCGTTGCCGCTGTTCAGTCTGTTGAAGTCAATGACCATGATAAAAACCTCTGGGTAATTGGACGCTTGCCATGGTTTCGACCAAATGCAAAAAAACTTTAGCCTGCTAAGTGAAATCCATTTGCGTTTTGCGCAGCCAATGGACCTCGAACCGCAGAAGTTGTTTCGCAGTCTAGGAAAAACAAGCGTTTCACGCCAGTGTTCTATCGCGCCGCATAGCTGATCACATAGGGGCCTCCACCTGTCCAGGCCCGGTAATGTTGGCCTTTATGATGCGCTTTGAGTTGAGGTTCTTGACCCGTATCTGTTCGTTGAACGTCCCGTCAGACAACGCTTCGCCCGGCATCCGCACGGAGATGGAGCCGCTGCGAGCGGTGATTACCACCTGATCACCCTTTTTTACCATCTGGGGCTGTTCCAGAAAGTTGGGTGCAATGATTTGATCGATGACCATTGGTCGGAGGATTTTTTGTCCTAGTGCCTGATCTTCAGCAGACAGAAACCCCTGACCCAGCAAACCGATGTCGCGCTCGCGCATGGCGATGTCCTGCTCGGTAATCACCGCGTCGCGCTTGAGCGGGCGAACAGCGGTCACCACATTGCGGAATAACCGCACCTGGGCGGGCACAAACACCGTCCACGGTGACGAGCCCTCGCAGCGTACCCGGGTAGTCACGCGGCCAACGGGACGCGGGCTTTCCAGACTTGCTGTCAATTCCTTGTCGCAAAAAGGCATGCGCAGACGCGGGTCCAATTGACGCACTTCAATTTCGTAGCGCCCTTCGATCTGGGCAGTCGCCAAATACTCTTCAACTGTGAATTCAAGAAACCCCTGAGTGACGCCGATAAGTTGTTCAGGCAATGTGAAACTGTCTGCCCGACTGGTATTCACCAAGGCAGAAAGACACAGCAAAGCCAGCGAACAGAGCAAGATGCGGTTCTTGAAGATGGCGTGTCGGGAAATTGTCGTTTTTGCATTCATGACGTATGAAAAGCAAGGCCCGTGCCGCTTACCTGACCAGGTGCTGTGGCGATGGTTACTTTGATAGGGGAGTCGCAGCATGGCCGGTGTAATGGATTCAGTGAACCAGCGAACACAGCTGGTTGGGCAGAATCGCCTTGAGCTCTTGTTGTTCCGTCTCAATGGCAAACAGCTTTATGGGATTAACGTCTTCAAGGTGAAGGAGGTGCTGCAATGCCCCAAGCTCACTGTGATGCCTAAATCCAGTCGGATTGTGCGCGGCGTTGCCAACATTCGTGGCGGGACGATCCCGATTCTCGATCTCGCCATGGCAACCGGTTTGCCAGGGCAGATGTCGATTGATAACGCGTTCGTGATCATCACTGAGTACAACACCAAGGTTCAGGGTTTTCTGGTGGACTCGGTCGAGCGCATCGTGAACATGAACTGGGAAGAGATCCATCCGCCACCCAAGGGAACGGGTCGCGATCACTACCTGACGGCGGTGACGCGGGTCGATAACCAGTTGGTGGAAATCATCGACGTCGAGAAGATTCTTGCGGAAGTGGCACCGATGTCTGAAGCCGTGTCTGTCGGTGTGATCGACGAGGAAACTCATCACAAGGCCATTTCTCTGCGAGTGCTGACGGTCGATGACTCTTCGGTGGCGCGCAAACAGGTCAGCCGCTGTCTACAGACTGTTGGCGTGGAAGTGGTTGCGCTTAACGACGGTCGTCAGGCACTGGATTACCTCAAGCAGATGGTCGCTGAAGGCAAGAAGCCTGAAGAAGAATTCCTGATGATGATTTCCGACATCGAGATGCCGGAAATGGACGGCTACACGCTCACCTCCGAGATTCGTAATGACCCTCGGATGCAAAAATTGCACATCGTTTTGCATACTTCTCTGTCAGGTGTGTTCAATCAGGCTATGGTGAAGAAAGTTGGCGCGGATGACTTCCTTGCCAAATTCCGGCCTGATGACCTCGCCGCACGTGTTGTGGACAGAATCAAGGCAGCAGACATCAGCTAGGGGCGTCGTTCCTGGTGGTTTTACATGATTTGAGAGGCGGCATCTTGGCTACGGGTAATTTGGATTTCGAGCAGTTCCGGGTATTTTTGGAAAAAGCCTGTGGCATCCTTTTGGGTGAGAACAAGCAGTACCTGGTTTCCAGTCGCCTCAACAAGTTGATGGAACAACAAGGTATCAAAACCCTTGGCGAACTGATCCAGCGTATCCAGTCACAGCCACGCAGCGGTTTGCGCGAGCAGGTGGTGGATGCGATGACGACCAACGAAACCCTGTGGTTTCGCGACACCTATCCGTTTGAGGTGATGAAGAACAAGGTTCTGCCCGAGGCCATCAAGGCTGCTCCCGGTCAGCGCCTGCGCATCTGGTCGGCGGCCTGTTCTTCGGGTCAGGAACCGTACTCGCTGTCGATGACCATCGACGAGTTTGAGCGCAGCAATTCCGGGCAGTTGAAGAACGGGGCGCAGATTGTTGCCACTGACTTGTCGGGGCTGATGCTCACCAACTGCAAGTCGGGTGAGTACGACAGCCTGGCAATCGGTCGGGGTTTGTCTCCGGACCGCTTGCAGCGCTACTTCGACGTCAAGTCGCCGGGTCGCTGGGCCGTCAAGGCTCCGATCAAGAGCCGGGTCGAGTTTCGTGCTTTTAACCTGCTGGACAGCTACGCGAGTCTGGGCAAGTTCGACATCGTCTTTTGCCGTAACGTACTGATCTACTTCTCGGCTGAAGTGAAGAAAGACATCCTGCTACGCATTCACGGCACACTCAAGCCGGGCGGCTATCTGTTCCTCGGTGCTTCCGAGGCGCTGAATGGTCTGCCAGATCATTACCAGATGGTGCAATGCAGCCCGGGGATTATCTACCAGGCCAAGTAAGCTTCTTTGTTGTTCAGGAAAGAGACCTTCGGGTCTCTTTTTTTTGTTTTGGTAGTAGCGATTGATTGATGTCAGGCCTGTTGAATCAGTGGTGTTCTTATCGTCGGAATGCCGCCCAGACCAAGCACCGCTCCAACATGAGATTCCGTTCTACCTGGGGGAGATTCTATATTGGCCTGCAAGCTGATTGACGACGTGG
>NZ_JACONW010000169.1 GCF_014357575.1 Pseudomonas folii
GTGGGGTGTTTTTATTTTTATTTTTTTGGGGCCCCCCCGGGGCGCGGCCCCCACCCTTCTGTTGGGGTTGGTAACTATAAATATAAGGAAGATCTACTATGTACTCTAATGCGTATAACTCTTTAAGTTTTATCAGTGCGGGAGTTGATCCCCGAACGGGAACATACAGCTGCAATCTGTCGCTTTCAAGTGTGTTAGCTAATGCATTAAGTGGTCCATCGCTTCCGTTGTCGCTAGTTTTTAACGGTTTAAATAATAGTAATGTGGGTTTGGGTGCTGGATGGTCCATACCTCTCTCCCGTTACAATCGGAACACCCGGCAACTCAGCTTATCTACAGGGGCGACGCACATCGCCAATACGGCAGCGGGCCAGTTTGTCATCGCGGACAAAAAAGTTCAGGATTTGAAAACCAGTCGCGTCAACGATGAGCTGATCATTGAGCATAAGTCAGGCGTCGTCGAAGTACTGAGTAACCCGTCGCTCAATTGGGATGATTGGGTCCTTTCGAAAATCTACTCCCCCGAAGGGCGCGTCATAAATCTATCCTATCGCGTCATTGCCGGGCGGCGTTTGTTACGCGAGATTCGGGATGAAACTCAGAGGCTGTTGACTGTCGATATTATTGAAGGCTCATCGAGAGTGTCCAGCATCACACTATGGCCCGACAGCCCTACTGACAAGCTGGTTTTCAGCCTCCAGATTCGGAACAACGAACTGACCAAAATCACCCTGCCGCTGGAAAACGGTAAGGCGGCGTCATGGCGCATCAGTTATCAAACCGTCGGTGGCCTTCGGTTGATCAGCAAGCTGGAGTCACCCACTGGTGTTGTTGAACAGGTTACCTATCGGCCGTCCGCAATGAAATTGCCCGTAGGTGCCCCGGTCGCGACCCTGCCAGCGGTGGATTCTCTCATCACCTTTCCCCGCTCGAACCAGCCACCGATAACCAAAAAATACAGTTACTCCAGCCACAATTATCTGGGTAATGGTTCCAGCGCTCCTTGGCGCAATGATAGGGATAACCTTTATCGGGCTGTGGGTAGCTATCAGTACGAGGTTAACGAGGACCTGATAATTGGGGCCGGATCTCAGGCGCGTGTCATGCGCAGAACCAGGCGCGTGTTCAACCGCTTTCACCTGCAAATTGAAGAAACGATCAGCCAGAACGGCAAGACTGTCCGCAACGTGACTCAATATCATGAAAAGCCAGGGCTGAGCTTTGATCAACAGCCGGGTAATTTTCAGTTGCCAGCCAAGATGGAGGTCTTTTGGTTTGATGCGGCGAAACCCGGCGTCATTCGGCAGGAAACTACGCTGACTGAATACGATGACATGGGCAACATCCTCAAAAAAGTCTCGCCCACAGGCATTACTGAAGTATTTGAGTATTACCCGGTAGGCGCATCCGACGGTTGCCCGGCGGATGCTTTCGGGAGAGTGCGCTGGCTCAAGCACAAAACCCTTATACCCGCATCTGATCGAGCTCCCGCTCCGACGTTGATCACCCAATATCGCTACACCGAATTGCAGTCGGCCAGCCCGGAACGGGGGCGCTTTCTGGCCCTTGCACAGGAGGCCGTACTGCAAGGTGGGCAAGTCACGCCACTCATGACCATCGCTCGGCAGTATGAGAGCGATCCCAAAAGTCGGTTTTTTGGCCGTGTGAAGCGAAGGGTCGATACGGTGGATGGGGTGGATACCGTACTGGATTATCGTTACGAGCTGCTGGACGGTACGGTTTGCACCCACACCACGTTAGCCGCCAAAGACGGTACCCGCAGCACCAAGTCCGTTTGGCATAACAGGCTGACCGGGACAGAGGTTAAAGCCGTCGGGCAATTGGGCGTCGCTGTCGAGACAGCGCATGACCGCCTCGGCCGTAAAACCGTTGAGATGATTGCGCCGAAAACCTCCAGCCAGGCCTCCACAATTTACAGCTATCAGCTAGCGGACAAGCTCAGTGACCCCGTGGCAACCCGGACGGTCGCCCCCAACGGCGCCGCGACCGTTGCACGTCTTGACGGGTTGAGTCGTCAAACAAGCGTTGAAGTTCAGGATATGGACGCAGACGGGCAACCCATGCGTGTCGTTTACGGTGCTACGTATGATGCACTTGGTCAATTGACCGAAGAGGTCAGCACCGACTGGCTCGACGGTAAGCCTTTTGCTCTAAAAACCCGCTATGGCTACGACGACTGGGGCAAGCGTATCACCACCGTCGGCCCGGACGGGGTCATGAGTAGCGATCGCTACGACCCGATCACACTGACCCAGACTCAGGGCATTGATCAGGCAGGCAAAACAGTCAGTACAAAAAACGTGTTCGGTAAAAACGACACGGTTGAGCGCTTTGATCGCAAAGGTGTTTCGTGCGGTATCACGTCGTATCTCTACGACGGCTTGGGACGCTGTGTACAAAAAATCGATCCGTTGGGACGCACGACGCGATTTGTGTACGACTTTGCTGATCGCCTGGTCATTACGCAGTTGCCCGATGGTACGCGGATCAGAAAAGCATTCGTGCGACACAGTACGGAAGATCTGGCGACCCACATCTGGGTCAATGATTATCTGGCTGGCGAACGCACGTATGACGGTCTTATGCGCGTAACCAGCATCACCGTGGGCGGCCGTACGGAACTCTTCACGTATGAGGGGGCTCAGCCGAACCCGGCGACCCATATCAAAGCCAGCGGCAAGGTCATTTCCTATAAATATGACCCTTCACTGAACAATCAGATGACTGAGCGCAGCGTTGGCGGCAATAGCAACCTGGCTGCCAGTTATCGCTACGACAGCGCTCATGCGAAGCTGATTCAGGCCTCCTGCCCGGGTAACCAGCAGCAGCGCCGCTATCTACCGTCCGGCAAATTGCAGAACGATCAGATAACTGAAGCCCAGCGCACATTGCATGCCTTGCATCGCACCTCTCTCAAAGGTTTGCCGCTGGAATATGTAGATGCAACGGGCGTCACCCAGATCACCCGTTATGACGCGTTCTGTCGCACTGCCCAAGTGGTACGCGGCACTGTCAAGGCGGACTACAGCTATGACTCGTACGGACGTGTCAGCAGGATCGAAACTGTCGATACCCAAAGTAAACGCAAACTCATCACGCAGCTCGAATACGATGATTTCGGCCGTGAGGTGCGTCGTGTACTGGTGGTTGATTCCAATCCACCGGAAGAACTGTCCCAGCAATTCGATAATAACGACAAGCTCATCAAGCGTGTCTTGCTGCGCGGAAGCTCCGTGCTGCGCGATGAGACATTTGCCTATGACTCGCGTGGTCGTCTGGAGCGCTACGCGTGCAGCGGCCTGCACTTGCCGGTCGATGCGGCGGGCAAAGCGATTCGTGTACAGGAGTACCAGTTTGATGAGCTGGACAACATCCGCCGGTTGAAAACCATGTTCATGGGTGGCGAAAACATCGCAACGTACGAATACGAGAAATTCGACAAAACTCAACTGAGCCGGGTTCGCCATAGCCATCCGGACTATGCAGCACAACAAGCGAGATTTTCTTACGACCGCGATGGCAACCAAATCAATGACGAACGTGGTCGTCGCCAGAATTACGACGAGCTGGGCCGTCTGGCCTCGGTCGCGCAGGAGCAATTATGAATCATCAAGGACTATTGATCAGTTACCGCTATGACGCCCTGGATCGCCTCATAGGCGTAGAGCCGACGGGCGCCCCCGCCAGCACACGGGTTTACCGGGATGGCCGTATTGCCACACAGCTAGAGGGCGGGCGACGGCTCAGCCTGATGGAGTCGGACGGTCATGTGTTGGCGCAGTCGACCCAATCAGGTAACACCGTAGTGAACAGCCTGCTGGCGTGCGACCAGCAAGGCAGCGTTTTGCAGTCAGTCACGGGCAATCAGATCCAGCGCAGCGTTTACACCCCGTACGGAGGCAGTGCCGTGGAAGGCGGTCTGCAAAGTCTGCTGGGCTTTAATGGCGAGCAACCCGACCCGGTGACTGGTTGTTATTTGCTGGGCAACGGATATCGGGCTTACAACCCGGTCCTGATGCGCTTTCACAGCCCCGACAGCATGAGCCCGTTCGATTCCGGTGGGGTAAACCCTTATGCCTATTGCGTGGGTGACCCGGTCAACATGACGGACCCGACTGGGCATTTTTCGTGGAAGTCCATTCTGAGCATCGTGATCTCTATCGCTGCCATTGCTATCACGGTCATCACCCTTGGCTCTGGCGTACCACTGACAGGCCCGCTGATTTTCGCGGCGGTCGTCGGGATCGCAGGCGATGTGCTCAGTATCGCCAGCGAGTTGGTGGGCGAGTTGGCGCCTGACTCCAGTGCAGGGGCAATCCTGGGGCAACTCAGCCTGGGGCTGTCACTTGCATCACTTGCATCTCCGTCTGCAGCAAAGGCCGTTTCCTCTCGCGGTGCTCGGGCAGCGTCCCGCTTTTTCGACGCCGGCACCGTTTCTGTTGCTCGACAAGGAGCGGTCAGGGTTTCTAACGGGAATTCGCTTAGAAGCCTTGGAGGTGTCGCAAAACTGGGCAAGGGGGCAAGGAATACGGTCGCAATCCAGAATCGCCTGATCGATGCGGATAAAGCTCTGAAGGCCGCGAAATATTTTGGCTATGGCGCCAAAGGCGTTTTTTACACTGATAATTACGTTATCCCTTACATTGCCCCCCCGGCTACCAGCCAGTCTGACGAAGCGCCCTCGATACTCGACGCCTTTGTGCGCGGCGATGCCGATGAGGGCTCGAAAGGCCTTGGACAAGTCAATATCAAGCCAGGCGACTTCCTTACTGTGGATGACGACCGGATGCAGGCAATACGCGAATTTTGATATGCGCAGGTCGCGGGGATTACTCAACACTGATGCTTCAAAAAAAGCATAAGCATTCGATAAAAAAATATTGTCCTGGAATAAAGAAAATCGGTAATGTCCGCTCCACGCCCCCGACTGCACAAGCCGCCGGGGGCAACTCATTGAAGAGCTGTCGTACAGACCGACCTCGATTTTCTCCAAGGACATTGCATGAAAAAGACATTGCTGTTGACCGCTCTGGCGGCCGTATTTTCGGTAAGCGTGGCTCAAGCAGCCGAGAAACTGGTGGTTGGTGCTACGCCAGTTCCGCACGCGGAAATCCTTGAGTTGATCAAGCCGGACCTTGCTAAAGAAGGCGTGGATCTGGAAATCAAGGTCTTCACCGACTACGTGCAGCCAAACGTGCAACTGAATGAAAAGCGTCTGGACGCTAACTACTTCCAGACCAAGCCTTACCTGGATGGCTTCAACAAAGGTAAAGGCGCAACACTGGTGACCGGTGTCGGCGTACACGTTGAACCGTTCGGTGGCTACTCCAAGAAGTGGAAGGCGATCTCCGAGTTGCCTGAAGGCGCAACCATCGCCATCCCTAACGAAGGCAGCAATGCTGGTCGTGCTCTGCTGCTGTTGCAGAAGAATGGCCTGATCACACTGAAAAACCCGACCGACGCACTGGCGACTCCGAAAGACATCGCCACCAACCCGAAGAAATTCAAGTTCCGCGAGCTGGAATCGGCCGTATTGCCGCGTGCTCTGGGCCAGGTTGATCTGGCGCTGATCAACACCAACTATGCGCTGGAAGCCAAGCTCAACCCGAAGAAAGACGCGCTGATTATCGAAGGTGCTGATTCGCCTTACGTTAACTTCCTGGTGACCCGTTCCGATAACGCTCACACCGACGCTATCGAGAAACTGTCCAAGGCCCTGACCAGCCAGAAAGTCAAAGACTTCATCAACAAGAAGTACGAAGGCGCGGTACTGCCAGCGTTCTGATTGCTGAGCTGAACACGTAATGCCCAACGCCGACGCTGGCAACAGCGTCGGCGTTTTTGTGTGTGCAAATCGTCTGGGAATGACAAACCAGACGACGTGGGACCGGCTTTAGCCGGGAAGGCTGCGTGTCAGACGACACAGATGTAGAGATTGTTACTGCCTCTTCCCGGCTGAAGCCGGTCCCACGTCACTGACCGAAGCAGGATCGGCCTAGCTCAATCCGGACTATCCATATGCGATAACGATATTTAAATTTCGATTCTTATACCTATAAAGTCATGGCTCATCACCACCAGTCTTCTGGAGTCTGAGTCATGTCAGCAGCGTCCCTCGCGTCATCACCTGTTCACGCGGCACCTCAACAGTTCGAGGTGCGTCCTTTCGCCGAGAAAGTGGGCGCGGAAATCGTTGGGCTGGACCTGTCCCGACCGCTGAATGACGCCGACTTCGCTCGCGTACACCGCGCGCATCTGGATTACCACGTCGTGGTGTTCCGCGATCAGCAGATCACCCCACAACAGCAGATCGACTTCAGCCGTCGTTTTGGCGTGCTGCAGATCCACGTCCTCAAGCAATTCCTGCTGGCCAACCACCCGGAAATCCTCATCGTTTCCAACATCGTGGAAAACGGTCAGCCCTTGGGCCTTGGTGACGCGGGCAAATATTGGCACTCGGATCTTTCCTACAAAGAGCTGCCAAGCCTGGGCTCGATGCTCTACGCCCAGGAACTGCCGAGCGAAGGCGGCGACACCCTGTTCGCCGACATGCACCTGGCCTGGGACACCCTGCCGGAGCATTTGCGCAAAGCTGTTGAAGGCCGCTCTGCCGTACACAGCTATACCTCGCGCTATCGCGACGGGCACAACGCACAAAACTGGCGGCCGACCCTGACCGCCGAGCAGTTGGCGCAAGTAGTGGTGGTCAGCCATCCGATCGTGCGTACGCACCCGGAAAACGGCCGCAAGGCGCTGTTCGTCAGTGAAGGCTTCACCACTCATATCGTCGGCCTGCCGGAAGACGAAAGTCAGCAGATTCTGAACGAACTGTACGCCCACAGCGTTCGTCCCGAAGGGGTCTATCGCCACCAGTGGGCGCCCAACGACATGGTCTTCTGGGACAACCGCTCGCTGATCCACCTGGCGGGCGGCACCCCTGACCATCTGCGTCGCCGCCTGCACCGCACCACCATTCAGGGCGATGCGCCGTTCTAATACCGGGAGCTTTTAATGACTGTTCTGCAAAGCCACACGGCTAGCGCAAACTCGATTGCGCAACAGGTCGACCAGCCCGCTGCTGAAGCCCTGCTGCAAGTCCAGAATGTGAGTCTGGAATACCGCACGCCCGAGCGGGTGGTGCGGGCGACTCATCAAGTCAGCTTTGAAGTTGATCCGGCTGATCGGTTCGTATTGCTTGGTCCTTCGGGGTGCGGCAAATCCACCTTGCTCAAGGCTGTGGCGGGTTTCATCAAACCCAGCGAAGGGCAGATTCGTCTGGCTGGCGCTGAAGTTCATGAGCCAGGCCCGGACCGCATCGTGGTGTTCCAGGAGTTCGACCAACTGCCGCCCTGGAAAACCGTGATTGAGAATGTGATTTTCCCGCTTTTGGCTTCTCGTACGTTGAAGCGCAAGGAAGCACTGGAGCGTGCGCATTACTACCTGGCGAAAGTCGGTTTGAGCGCCTTTGCCGATGCTTATCCGCACACCTTGTCTGGCGGCATGAAAGCCCGTGTGGCGATTGCCCGGGCCTTGGCGATGCAACCGAAAATCCTGCTCATGGACGAACCATTCGCGGCGCTGGATGCCCTGACCCGTCGCAAGATGCAGGAAGAGCTGCTGGAGCTGTGGGAAGAAGTGCGCTTCACCTTGCTGTTTGTCACGCACTCCATCGAAGAAGCGCTGGTGGTCGGCAACCGCATCTTGCTGCTGTCGCCGCATCCGGGCCGTGTTCGCGCTGAAATCAACAGCCATCAATACGACCTGAAAAGCCTCGGCGGCGTCGGTTTCCAGCACACCGCCCAGCGCATACACCGGCTGCTGTTTGATGAAGGCGAAGAGCAGGCGGTTGACCGCGAGCTGAACTTCCAGGACATCCGGATCGCTTATTAACACCGCCAACCTCGGTAGGAGCGAACTTGTTCGCGAGGCGATCTTCTTGGCGACACAGTTCGAATGTCTCGCTAACAAGTTAGCTCCTACCTGTGGGATGTTGAATTCAGAGAACACACCATGAACATCCGTCAAGAGTACGAAATCACGCTGGAGCCTTTCACTCAGGAAGACCTGGCCCGTGACATCCCGCTGGCGCAACGTATCTGGCAAGTGAGCTGGGTCCGTAAGACCGTGATTCTGATCTTGCTGGCCGTGCTCTGGGAAGTCGCCGCACGGATTCAGAACAACGACCTGTTGCTGCCCAGCTTTCTGCAAACCGCTGCCGCGTTTTATGAAGGCATCCTGTCGGGTGAACTGATCAACAAGGTCTGGATTTCCCTGACCGTGCTGATTCAGGGCTACGTGATTGGTATCGTCCTGGCCTTTGCCCTGACCACCCTGGCGGTATCAACTCAGCTGGGTCGCGACCTGCTCGGCACATTGACCGCGATGTTCAACCCGCTGCCCGCCATTGCGCTGCTGCCACTGGCGTTGCTGTGGTTTGGCCTGGGGCAGAACAGCCTGATTTTTGTGCTGGTCCACTCGGTGCTGTGGGCGTTGGCGCTCAATACCTACGCAGGCTTTCTCGGCGTTTCGGAAACCCAGCGCATGGCCGGTCGCAACTACGGCCTCAAAGGTCTGCGCTTTGTCTGGCACATCTTGATTCCGGCGGCGCTGCCATCAATTCTGGCCGGTCTGAAAATTGGTTGGGCATTCGCCTGGCGGACCCTGATCGCGGCTGAACTGGTGTTCGGCGCATCGTCCGGTAAAGGCGGCCTGGGCTGGTACATCTTTCAGAACCGCAACGAGCTATACACCGACAAAGTATTTGCTGGCCTGGCGGCGGTCATCCTGATCGGCCTGCTGGTGGAAAACCTGCTGTTTGCCAACATCGAACGCCTGACCGTCAAGCGTTGGGGTATGCAGCGCTGAAATGCAATTCCCCTGTGGGAGCGGTGCTTGCCCGCGATAAGGTCTACGCGATCTAAAGTGAACCGCGTTCAGCCTTATCGCGGGCAAGCACCGCTCCCACAAGATCAAAAACAAACATTCGAATTCTCGTGAGGTTTCAAATGGCAATTCCTTTCAAGCGCTCAGCCATCATTGCGCTCGCCGCAACCATCGGCCTGCTCAGCAGCGGTGCACACGCCGAAGGCAAGATCAGCATCGCCCAGCAGTTTGGTATCGGTTACCTGATCCTGGACGTGGTCCGCGATCAAAAACTGATCGAGAAGCACGGTAAAGAGCAGGGCATCGACATTGAGGTTGACTGGAACAGCATCTCCGGCGCCACCGCCATGAACGAAGCGCTGTTGGCCGGTGCGCTGGACGTGGTGTCCGCAGGCGTACCGCCGATGCTGACCATCTGGGACCGTACCAAGGGCAAACAGAACGTCAAAGCCATTGCGTCACTGGGCTCGATGCCCAATTACTTGCTGACCAACAACCCGAACGTGAAAACCCTCAAGGACTTCACCGACAAAGACCGCATCGCCGTGCCAGCCGCTGGCGTGGGCTTCCAGTCGCGCACCTTGCAGATCGAAACTGCCAAAGAGTTCGGTAACGAAAACTTCAAGAAATTCGACAACATCTCGGTAAGCCTGCCGCACCCGGACGCCACGTCGGCGCTGATCTCGGGCGGTTCGGAAATCACTTCGCACTTCTCCAGCCCGCCGTTCCAGTACCAGGCGCTGGAAAACAAGAACGTGCATAAAGTGCTGAGTTCGTACGACGTGCTGGGTGGCCAGGCGACGTTCAACGTGCTGTACACCACCGAGAAATTCCACGACGAAAACCCGAAAACCTACAAAGCGTTCTACGACGCACTGGCTGAAGCCGAGAAGATCATCAAGGCCGACAAGCCTGCCGCTGCCCAGACTTACATCCGGGTAGAGCAATCCAAGCTGGCGCTGCCGTTTGTAGAGAAGATCGTTTCCGATCCGGAAATCGACTTCACCATCACCCCGCAGCGCACCTTTATTTATGCCGAAAAGCTGCAAGAGCTGGGCGTCTTGAAAAACAAGGCGGCGAGCTGGAAGGATTATTTCTTCGAAGAAGCGCATGGTGGTGCGGGTAGCTGATACCGGTCTGGAGTATCCATCCACTGGCTGGCGCTGACCCTGTGGGAGCGGTGCTTGCCCGCGATAGGAACGCTGCGGTCTAAAAGGTAAACCGCGTCATCGTTCATCGCGGGCAAGCACCGCTCCCACAAGGGATATGCATTACATCTGTAACTTCACCTCACGAAAAACCCACCTTTGAAGGCCCTTTCCTGCGGCCGTTTCCCTTTCTTCTGTGTGAAGTTTCCTAGAAAATCCTGAGCCCTTGCGCGTGCCAAATTCGGACACTAGGCTGCGTCCGTCACTGACTCATCAGTGATCGGGTTTAGCAGCCTGTCTGGGTTTACACGATATGCAAGTACCGCTACGGCGGCTTTGCGTGGGGCATCTTCGGGTGCGCCGGTAAATCGTGTCTCCACCGGTCTGCTAACCCGCGACAAAGCCGCCACCCTTTTTTCGTTTAGCAGCGATTATCCGGTGGTCTCACTTGTAAGGAGAGCACGATGATCAAAGTAACGCCGGATCCACCACATCCATCCCTCGAAGAATCGCTGCTCCACGTCAGCGATCTACTGCGCTGCGCAGCCGCCACCGCCTACGAAACCGGCGACACCCTCAACGGCCCCAAACGCGACCTGGCCTTCTCGGTTGTCCACCTGATCGCCATGGCCAAAGCCGAACTCGACCGCTCACTGGAACGCGTCGAACCCCGCTGATTTCAGGGCAGCGCAATAAAACTACCAACATACCCGCCATGCCTATGGTGGCCTCGGTCACTAAGCACAAATCGTGCGGGTTTTTACTACGCTGCCGCGCAGCAAACACCGGACCTGTTGGAGCGGGG
>NZ_JACONW010000017.1 GCF_014357575.1 Pseudomonas folii
CGTACTGCCTGACCTGCCGCAATCGCAGCCTTCGGCAGCTCCTACTGGGGTGGCCCGATGCTACCTGCTGCGACAAATAGTCGCATCCTTCTATATATAGAAGGATGCGGTTTCTCCCGATTTGGTCCTTGAATGGAGATCCGTTTTCTGTAGGGGCTGCCGAAGGCTGGGATAGCGTACTGCCTGACACACCGCTATCGCAGCCTACGGTAGCTCCTACAGGGATGGCCCGATGCTACCTGCTGCGACAAATAGCCGCATCCTTCTATATATAGAAGGATATGGTTCGTCCTGCGCAATGCAGTTACTCATGCACTGAACGGGTGCAGCCAACACCATCGGGCGGCCAAATATGCCCATATGGCGGGTACAGGCTTGAGTTGTCCTGCAGGGACCACGATTATCGCGAGCGATCAGGGCGTTGTGCCTTTACAATCCGGTGTCTGCCCTTTGGGTGCTGGTTTCAAGTCCTGCGGCATTGATCGAACGGTCCGAATGGACACCCTTTCGAAAGGTAAGTGAATGAGCGACAACATGTTGTACCTAAAACGCGAGAAGCGCTTTCTGGTTCTGCTGGGTGTTATCTGCCTGGCGCTGATCGGCGGGGCGCTGTACATGCAGATCGTATTGGGCGAGGCGCCTTGCCCGCTGTGTATCCTGCAACGCTATGCGCTCCTGTTCATCGCCATCTTCGCCTTCATCGGCGCGGCCATGCCGGGCCGCCGTAGCATCACGGCAATGGAAACGCTGGTAGTGCTGAGCGCAATAGGCGGGATTATTGCGGCGGGCCGCCATGTCTACATCCTTTCGCATCCCACCGAGAGTTGTGGCATCGACGTCCTGCAACCGATTGTCGACGGCCTGCCACTGGCCTCGATGTTCCCGATCGGATTCCAGGTCAGCGGGTTCTGCACGACCCCTTATCCGCCAGTCCTCGGATTGTCCCTCGCGCAGTGGGCTCTGGTGGCGTTCGTTTTGACCGTCGTACTGGTGCCGATCGGCATCATTCGTAACCGTCGGAAATACCGCGGGCTACAGGGCCTGTAAGGAAAAAATGCCCCTTCGGAAAGGGGCATTTTTTGTGAAAAATTCGTGAGCTGTTTGCCGACTTTTACAGATCCTGATACAAACTGTTGCTAAAAAAAACATAGTCATTAAATTTCTAGATATCTACAATCCCCGCACTTGCCGCGTTGGCTTACCTGGCGCTGAGCATTTTCGAGGTCAAAAAGCGCCTTTTGCGCAGGCTGTGCCGTAGTGCCAGTCGGACTCTGAAGTACCATGAATGCCCGCACCAAAGGGAGTTGGCCCGTATTCCGGGCGTGATGCCACGCATTCAAACAAGAAATTAAAGATAAATATGGATTTGTCGTTACGCTATGCAAGCGTCGTGACAGGCTTTGTTCAATCCAAAAAATATGCCAACACAGGCAGGTTTCGGTGTTGGCGGTCGAAAACCAATTGCACCCGCAAGCTGCTTTTGCTTTTAGAGGTCGTGAGATGAGTAAAAAAAGGTACCCCAGGTTTTTTGGCTTCTTGGCCCTTTTCAGCATGCTTTTGCTCAGTGGTTGCGAGGGCGTGCCTCTGCTCGATCCTAAAGGGCAAATAGGGCTCGACCAGCGCAACCTGATTATCACCGCAACGCTGTTGATGTTGATCGTGGTGATTCCTGTCATTTTCCTGACAATCATCTTCGCCTGGAAATATCGTGCCACCAACAAGGGTGCCACTTACACGCCTGAATGGTCGCACTCCACCAAGATCGAGGCCGCAGTCTGGGGCATTCCGCTGGTCCTGTTGGTGTTTCTGGGCTACATCACTTACAAGTCTACCCACGCATTGGACCCGTATCGTCCAATCGAGTCCGATGTGCCGCCGATTACCATCGAGGTGGTTTCGCTGGACTGGAAGTGGGTGTTCATCTACCCGGAACAAGGCATCGCAACGGTCAACAAGATCGTTTTCCCAGCCAATACGCCGGTCAACTTCAAGATTACCTCTGATTCGGTAATGAACTCGTTCTTCATTCCGGGTCTGGGCGGCCAGGTTTATGCCATGGCTGGCATGCTGACCAAGCTACACTTGATCTCTAACGAAAATCACGAATACGACGGTATCTCCGCCAACTACAGCGGCGCAGGTTTTACCGGCATGAAGTTCAAGGCAATTGCAACGTCCAAGGCTGATTTCGACGCCTGGGTCGCCGAAGTCAAGAGTTCACCTAAAAAGCTTGAGACGTCTGAATACGCTGCATTGCTCAAGCCGAGCGAGCGTAACCCGGTCGAACTCTTCTCCTCGGTCACTCCGAACCTGTTCAATGCCATCATCGATAAATATGAAGGCATGAAACCAGGCAAGGTGAACCCTCACGAGCAGGAAGGTACTGCTCGCGAGTCGGACGCCAATGTGGGTGAGAAGGTGATGGACATGGGTAAGGGTAAGCATTCAGCTGCTGGGGCAGAGGAGTAAACGATGTTTGGTAAATTAAGTCTGGACGCGATCCCGTATCACGAGCCAATTGTCATGATCACCCTCGCGATGATCGCGCTGGGTGGCATTGCGTTGGTCGCGGCGATCAGCTACTTCAAGAAGTGGACCTACTTGTGGAGTGAATGGCTGACGTCAGTCGACCACAAGAAAATCGGTGTCATGTACATCATCGTTGCCATGGTCATGCTGTTGCGCGGTTTCGCCGACGCCGTGATGATGCGTACCCAGCTGGCTTTGGCCCAGAATGGTGCCGAAGGCTATCTGCCGCCTGAGCACTATGACCAGATCTTCACCGCTCACGGTGTGATCATGATCATCTTCATGGCGATGCCATTCTTCACCGGCCTGATGAACATCGTCGTGCCGTTGCAGATCGGTGCCCGTGACGTTGCCTTCCCGTTCCTGAACTCCCTGAGCTTCTGGCTCCTGGTGTCCGGCGTACTGTTGGTCAACATCTCCCTGGGTGTCGGCGAGTTCGCCAAAACCGGTTGGGTTGCTTACCCTCCATTGTCCGGGCTTGCTTACAGTCCTGGAGTGGGGGTCGACTACTACATCTGGGCGCTACAGCTATCCGGACTCGGGACGACGTTAACGGGGGTCAACTTCCTTGTCACCGTGCTGAAAATGCGCGCGCCTGGCATGAAGTTGATGGAGATGCCGATCTTCACCTGGACCTGCACCTTCGCTAACATCCTGATCGTTGCTTCGTTCCCGATCCTGACCGCCACACTGGCCGCCCTGACTCTGGACCGTTACCTGGACTTCCACATTTTCACGAACGAGTTGGGTGGTAACCCAATGATGTACGTGAACCTGTTCTGGGCCTGGGGTCACCCTGAAGTGTACATTCTGGTATTGCCTGCCTTCGGTGTGTTCTCCGAAGTCATCTCTACCTTTACCGGCAAGCGCCTGTTCGGCCACAAGTCCATGATCTACGCCAGCGGCGGTATCACCGTCCTCGGCTTCATGGTCTGGCTGCACCACTTCTTCACCATGGGTTCTGGCGCTAGCGTCAACGCCTTCTTCGGTCTGGCAACGATGCTGATTGCGCTGCCGACGGGTGTGAAGCTGTTCAACTGGCTGTTCACCATTTACCAGGGCCGTCTGCGCTTCACCGCGCCAGTGCTCTGGACCCTGGGCTTCATGATCACCTTCTCGATCGGCGGTATGACCGGCGTTCTGTTGGCGATCCCGGGTGCTGACTTCGTGCTGCACAACAGCCTGTTCGTAATCGCTCACTTCCACAACGTCATCATCGGCGGTGCGGTATTCGGTTACATCGCTGGCTTCGCGTTCTGGTTCCCTAAAGCGTTCGGCTTCAAGCTGAACGAGAAGTGGGGCAAGGCTGCGTTCTACTTCTGGTTCGTCGGTTTCTTCGTCGCGTTCATGCCGCTGTACTTCCTGGGCTTCCTGGGTATGACTCGTCGTCTGAACGCTACTGATAACCCGGCCTGGAACCTGTACCTGGACATCGCCTGGTTCGGTGCAATGCTGATTGCCGTTGGTATCGCATGCCAGCTGATCCAGATCTTCGTAAGTATCCGTGACCGCAACAAGCCAGAGAATCTTGATCTGACTGGCGACCCATGGAATGGCCACACGCTGGAATGGTCGACGTCTTCGCCGCCACCGTTCTACAACTTCGCTGAACTGCCTAAAGCCGACGAGCTGGATGCATTCACCGCGGCCAAGCGTGACGGCACGGCTTACAAAGTACCTGCTCACTATTCGGCGATTCACATGCCGAACAACACTGCGACTGGCCTGGTAATGGGTCTGCTGTTGACAGTGTTCGGTTTTGCCATGATCTGGCACATCTGGTGGTTGGCTATCGCCAGCCTGGCGGCGACCGTCGTGTCGTTCGTCATCCACGCTGCACGTGACGATCAAGGCTATATGGTGCCCGCTGAAGAAGTGGCGCGTATCGAAGGTGAGCAGCACAAGGTCCTCGTGGCTCAGGGTGCATACACGCCTGGCAAATCCACACTGGAACAGGTTTAAACATGTCGAACTTAGTATTGAATCCAGGAGATGCCCACGGTCACGACGACCATGGGCATGATCACCACGATGCGGGGCCAATGACCGTCTACGGTTTCTGGCTCTACCTGATGACCGACTGCGTGTTGTTCGCATCCTTCTTCGCGATCTACGCGGTGTTGGTAAACAACGTTGCAGGCGGTCCTTCGGGACACGACATTTTCGAACTGCCATTCGTGGCCGTCGAAACCGCGTTCCTGTTGTTCAGTAGTATTACCTACGGCTTCGCGATGCTGGCCGTTCACAAGGGCAAGCAGAGTCAGGTCCTGGGCTGGTTGGCCCTGACCTTCCTGTTCGGTGCTGGCTTCATCGCGATGGAAATCTACGAATTCCATCACCTGATCGTCGAAGGCTACGGCCCTAGCCGCAGCGGCTTCCTGTCTGGCTTCTTCGCACTGGTAGGCCTGCACGGTCTGCACGTGACCAGCGGCCTGATCTGGATGGGCATCATGATGTATCAGGTCAAGACTCGTGGCCTGACGTCGACCAACGCTACCCGTCTGAGCTGCCTGAGCCTGTTCTGGCACTTCCTGGACGTGGTGTGGATTTGCGTCTTCACCGTTGTTTATCTGATGGGGACTTTGTAAATGGCTAACGCACACGCGCATACTTCTGCTGACGACCATAGCCATGGTGTGAAGGACTATGTGATTGGCTTCGTGCTGTCCGTGATCCTCACCGCGATTCCGTTCGGCGTTGTGATGTACCCGGTCATGTCCAAGTCAGCGACTCTGATCACGATTCTGTTGTTCGCTGTGGTGCAGGTTCTGGTTCACCTGCGCTACTTCTTGCACCTTGATCGTTCTGTGGCTCAGCGTAATAACGTGTTCGCCTTCGCGTTCACTACGATGGTCATCGTGCTGCTGGTCGGCCTCTCGTTGTGGATCATGTTCAGCATCCACACCGTCATGATGGCTAAATGAGGTAACCCTGATGTCCCTTAAGCACTTTATCCAAATCACCAAGCCGGGGATCATTTTCGGTAACGTGCTTTCGGTGGCAGGTGGCTTTTTTCTGGCCTCCAAAGGGCAAATTGACTTCGGCATGTTCCTGGCCGCAGTCATAGGCACCTCATTGGTCGTGGCATCCGGTTGTGTATTCAACAACTGCATCGATCGTGACATTGACCAGAAGATGGAGCGCACCAAGAACCGTGTGCTGGTACAAGGCCTGGTCTCTCTGAGACTGGCCTTGCTCTACGCGACGATTCTCGGTGTCGGCGGGGTCGGTTTGCTGTACACCAAGACCAACCCGCTCGCAGCGATGCTCGCAGTGATCGGCTTCGTGATTTACGTCGGCTTCTACAGCCTGTATTTCAAACGCAAGTCGGTACACGGCACACTGATCGGTAGCTTGTCGGGGGCCATGCCTCCGGTAATCGGTTACTGCGCAGTGAGCAACAGCTTCGACTTTGCGGCATTGACCCTGCTGGTGATGTTCAGCCTCTGGCAGATGCCGCATTCCTATGCCATCGCGATTTTCCGTTTCAATGACTACCTGGCTGCGAAGATTCCGGTTCTACCGGTTGAGCGCGGTATCAAGGTCGCCAAGCGGCATATCCTGCTCTACATCCTGGCGTTCCTGGTGACCACCTTGATGTTGACCTTCGGCGGTTACGCCGGACTCAACTATCTGGCGGTTGCAGCGGGCATGGGCATGTACTGGCTGTATATGGCCTGGAAAGGCTACAAGGCAGTCGATGACACTGTCTGGGCCCGCAAGCTGTTCGTGTTCTCCATCTTCACCATCAGCGCTTTGAGCTTCATGATGTCGGTGGACTTTCAGGTAACCAAAGATCTGCTGGTGACTTACGCCTTCTGATCCACAGTTAGTCTGAAAACAGAAAACCCCGTTGCTCGTTTGAGCAGCGGGGTTTTTTATTTCTGGCGTTTCACCTCTCACTCAATTCTCAAACCAAAACTCATACTTTCCCGTTGGCTGCTCCAGCGCATAAGCCTGCATCACCTCCCTGAGCGTTCGCGCCGATGGCTCATCGGTCGCGTAAAACGCAACGTGGTTGAACGCAGTAGCGATCTTGGGGATGTGCATCTGCAGTTCGCCGACCTTGATCCAGTTGTCCGGCCGCTCGGGGAACCACTCTTCGTAAACGAATGCATAGTGGACGTTCTTGCGATCCATCAAATCCTTGATCCATTGCGGACCGCTTTCGGATTTGCGCAGCTTCAGCGCTTCAAGGTTGCCAAGGCCCCAAAGGTCCAGCACGTATTGCCTGGAGTTCAGCGCCACCAGCCCAAGGTCGTTGACGGCAACCGGCGCGTTGAGCCGCTGGGCGATCTGTGACATTGGATATTGCTGGTTATAGACCGCTGCTGACGCCAGCGGTGTGCTCAGAGTGGTGTACACCAGTTGCGCGAACGCCAGTGGCAGCAGGCCGAAGATGGTCGCAGTAGTGCGCGCCTTGAGATGGGTCAGGCACAGGTGCAGGAAAAACACCCCGAGGAATGTCAGCCAATAGATCTCATAGCGTCCGAACCAGCCATTCTTGCCAAACAGCGTGTGCAGCGCGGTGACTGTAATCAGCAGCATGACCAGCAGTTTGCGGTTCGGCATGAAGGCACACATGACCAGCATTGCGAGAATGATCCAGCCATACTTTTCAAACTGGCCAATGGCATTCATGACGATGGACGACAGCCCGGTCGTGTCCGATTTGGCGATGACCGAGGAGGGCAGGTAGCCAACGCCCAAGCGCGCCAGAAACAGAGAGAACAGCGCCACGGCGCTCACCAGTGCCGCCCCCCAGACCAGCGGCCTCAGACGCTCACCCTTGCACAGCAAATAGAGCAACACCGGAAGAGATACCGCCAGCCCTTCGTAACGCACCAATGGCAATAGCAGGATGGCCAGATAGACGCCATTGCTCGTGACCTGTTCGCCATAAAACTCTTTTTGCAGCACGCCCACTGCAATCAACGCCACCAGATAAATCTGCAGGCAGTGTTCCATGCCGTTGAAAATCAACCCGTAGAAGTTGGTCGCGAGAAACCAGCCGCCCAGAATGAAAAACCGATGGGCGAAGCTTGCGTCCGGCAGCAGTCGGTTGAAAAGCGAGCAGGTCAGAAAAGAGAAGCCGATGTTCAGGAGCAGCGGCACCCACAGCATCAAGCCGCCGAGCGGGGTAAACGGCGCCAGTAGAAATGGCCAGAGGATGCTCGACGACGGAGCGGAGTATTCGCCGGGGTTTATGCCGTAATGACCGCTGAAGATGCGCCTGGCCAGATCGATATGGATATACGGATCGTCCAGGGTATACATCAGCGTGCCGCCGTTAATGACCAGTACGGCCAGCAACAGCAGCGTCACCGGGAGACAAAACAGCAACAGCATCAGGCGGCGATCATGGGTTTTTGCGATAGAGCAGCTTGCTGCGTTGATGCCTGTATCCATGGCGATCTGCTCATCAAAGAAGGCGAAGGAGTCCTGTTTGTCTTACACAGGCTCAGCCTAACCCAGCGCCACTTGATGTCAAATTAACGGCCTCAATCGCGTCCTGTTCGATGAGGTGTTTATCACGCGTCAAAATAACAACTTGAGGTATGACGAGGCTGCTGGTACGCGTGCGACCGACAGCCAGCGTCATCAATCCGGTTACTTGGCGAACAGCTGACCGATGTCCTTGAAGGCCTTGAACTCCAGCGCGTTGCCGCACGGGTCGAAGAAGAACATGGTGGCTTGCTCACCGACTTCGCCTTTGAAGCGCACGTAAGGTTCGATCACAAACTTGATGCTCTGCGAACGCAGGCGCTCGGCCAGGATCTCCCAGTCTTCCCAGCTCAACACCACGCCAAAATGCGGTACGGGCACGTCGTGGCCGTCCACGACGTTAGTGCCTGCCGATTCTTGCGAGGCAGTTTTCGGGTGCTCGTGAATCACCAGTTGATGACCATAGAAATCGTAATCGACCCAATGATCGCTGGAGCGGCCTTCGGTAAAGCCGAAAATATGAGTGTAGAAATGGCGGGCGGCGGCCAGGTCGTGGACGGGAATAGCGAGATGGAAAGGGGCAAGGCTCACGGTGGTCATCCTTTTTTTATGAAGCAAAGGTTTGAGAAGATGATTTATTGTAGATAAGAATAAATTTATACAAAGCGGATATATTGACTGCTCAGCTCAAATAAAATCGATCAATCGGACGGCCAATGCTGCGTGAATTAAAGACCTTTATTGCCGTGGCCCGCTATGGCACCTTCGCCGCCGCGGGCATGCATATCGGGTTGACGCAGTCAGCCGTCAGCTCGCAGATCAAGAATCTCGAACAGGCACTGGGCGTGCGTTTGTTTGACCGCACCGGGCGTCAGGCGATTCTCAATGCCGCCGGTGTTCGCGCACTGCCCCTGGCGCAGGAAATGTTCGAGCTGTTCAACCGCATGTCGACGCCGGTGAACCCGGACGAGTACCGCGGCGAGATGAAGATCGGTGCGATTGCCAGCGCGCAAACCGGGTTCATGCCCCAGGCGCTGTTAAGGCTGAGACGTCGCGCACCGGCCGTGGAGGCCAAACTGGTGCCCGGCGTGTCGCTCAACCTGCTAAGTCAACTGGACGCGGGTGAGCTGGACGTGGCCATCCTGATCAAACCGCCTTTCGAATTACCTAAAGAGCTGCATGTTCAGGTACTGGAAACCGAACCCTTTGTGTTGATTGTGCCGCTGGATGTCGATGAGTCCGATCCACTCAAACTGTTGGCCGGGCAGCCGCATGTGCGCTATGACCGCGCTTCGTTCGGTGGACGTCAGGTCACCCGGTTTTTGCGTGAGCAGCAGATCGAGGTGCATGTCGCACTGGAACTGGACGAGCTGGACGCCATCGTCAAGTTCGTCGAAAGCGGCCTGGGTATTTCTCTGATACCTCAGGCCGGACTCTGGCTGGAGCGCGACGCCAGAGTGCGAGTCATCAGCCTGGGTGATCTGACGTTTCATCGCGAAGTGGTGTTGATGATGCGCCGCAGCCAGCGCGATCTGCCGCTGCACAAGCTGTTTACCGATTGCCTGGCGCCTGACGCCGCTGGAGAGACTTCATCTGATTGAAGGTGTATCAAGGTTTATGCGTATTTCAGGCCGCAAGCCGCGGATGATCTGGCAGAATAAGGTCATGGCCTGATTCGTCCAGGCAGCCGCTAAATGAAAGAGGGCGTTATGAGTCACGACAGCATCAATTGGGACACTCTGGGTTTCGACTACATCAAAACTGATATGCGCTACCTCTCTCACTGGCGCGATGGCGCATGGGACGAAGGCACGCTGACCGAAGACAACGTGCTGCACATCAGCGAAGGCTCCACCGCGCTGCACTACGGCCAGCAGTGTTTCGAAGGCCTCAAGGCTTATCGTTGCAAGGACGGCTCGATCAACCTGTTCCGCCCAGACCAGAACGCCCTGCGTATGCAGCGCAGCTGTGGCCGTCTGTTGATGCCGCAAGTGCCGACTGAGGTATTCATCGAGGCCTGCAAAAAAGTCGTTGCGGCCAACGAACGTTTCATCCCGCCTTACGGTTCTGGTGGCGCGCTGTACCTGCGTCCGTTCGTGATCGGCGTGGGTGACAACATCGGCGTGCGTACTGCGCCCGAGTTCATTTTCTCGATCTTCTGCATTCCGGTCGGCGCCTACTTCAAAGGTGGCCTGAAGCCGAACAACTTCGTCATTTCCGGCTACGACCGCGCAGCGCCACAAGGCACAGGCGCAGCCAAGGTCGGCGGTAACTACGCCGCCAGCCTGATGCCAGGTTCCGAGGCCAAGAAGCTGAGCTTTGCTGATGCTATCTACCTGGATCCGCAAACCCATACCAAGATTGAAGAAGTCGGTTCGGCCAACTTTTTTGCGATCACTCACGACGATGTGTTCGTGACGCCCAAGTCGCCTTCTGTGCTGCCGGGTATCACCCGTCTGTCGCTGATCGAACTGGCGCAGAGCCGTCTGGGCCTGAAAGTGGTTGAAGGTGACGTGTTCATCGACAAGATCGCTGACTTCAAAGAAGCCGGGGCCTGTGGCACCGCTGCGGTGATCACGCCAATCGGCGGGATTTCGTACAAGGACAAGCTGCACGTGTTCTACAGCGAAACCGAAGTCGGCCCTGTGACCCGCAAGCTCTACGCTGAGCTGACCGGCGTACAGTCCGGCGACGTTGAAGCGCCAGCAGGCTGGATCGTCAAGGTTTGATGTAAACCTGTAGGAGCTGCCGAAGGCTGCGAACGAGGCTGTGTCAGACAGACCGCTTTCGCAGCCTTCGGCAGCTCCTACAGATCTCCGTTATTTCGTGGAATCTGTCTCCTTCGCCGGCCCCAATACAATCACCAGGTGCCGCAAGTCTTCCACACTCAAACCGATGCTCTTGCCCGACGGGCTCTCGCTCACTTCACCCAGCGCATACACCGTAAAGAACTTCACCTCTTCGGCATGGCTCAGCAGTTCGCTGATGTATCGGCTGGAGCGGTAAGCTTTCATCTGCGCAGGCGACACATACAGCGTCACCAGTTTGCCCTCAAGCCGGTCGAAGAACTTGAACTTGAACCCCAGTCCGTAGCGCTCTACCAGACCGCCGCCGTACAGCACCCGACCGTTATCGCCCAACTTCGCGTACTTGATATGCCGGAAGTAGGAGCGCAGCGTCAGTTCGCCCTGGCCAGGCACCTTCAGGGTCAGCAGCTTGAAGTCATCGGCGGATAACTGCGCTTTAGCCTGGCGATAGCTGTCGACCAGACGTTCAAGGTTGTTGGTGCGGGTTTCGCTGTCGCGAGGAGGCTTTGCTGCTGGAGGCTTAACGGAAATAGGTTCATCCGCTGCCTCTACGGCAACAGCAGCAGGTTTGGCTTCTTTGGTTTTTGCTGCGCCCGGCGTCTTGATGGCTGGATCAAAGACATCGATATAGTCATCCAGCTTGCGCTTGGCTTTGCGGATGCGCGTCTGTGGTTCGGTTTCTTCGCTATCAGCGGGCTGCTGGTTTTCTTCAGCCTGCTCATCGATCCACTCACAATCGGCATGATGATTGGAGTGCGGGTTAGCGCGAAAGTGAGCAGACACAAACGTCGGATTGTCCTGCGGCTTCACGTCGTAACGCACGCCCGTAATCTTCGCCCCGAGTCTGCGACAGGGCTCGGTCGAACAGAGAAACTCAAAGCGCTGCCGAGGTTCTTCCTGAGAAAAGTATTCCCGTCGCGCAGCGCTGATCGACAACTCCTCCTGGAGCTCGACACAGAACGCACGGGTGATGGTTTTGTTGGTTTTCATCTGGCAGGCCCGACAGGTCAGAAGCACGTCGTAGTGTCTTTGACATAACTGTGTCCTGCAATAGACACCAAACCGGTAGGAGCCAACTTGTTGGCGAGGCAGAGTGTCTGATATACCGCGTCAAGCCTCTCGCGAACAAGTTCGCTCCTACCGGTTTTTCGGGTTTTACTGCCCCGGCACTGCCAGCCAGTTACCCACTGCCTTCTGATACGCGCCAGTGGCCTTGCTCAGATGCAGCCACTGATCGACATAGCCCTTCCAGGCCATGTCGCCGCGAGGCAGCAGATAGGCTTTCTCACCGTATTGCAGAGACTGGGTCGGGTTGATCGCACACAAACCCGGCAGGCGTTTCTGTTGGTAGAGCGCTTCTGACGCTTCGGTAATCATCACATCAGCTTTTTTATCCAGCAGCTCCTGGAAGATGGTTTTGTTGTCATGGAACGCTAACTGCGCATTGGGCAAGAAGGCACGGGCGAAGGCCTCGTTGGTGCCACCGGCGGGTTCGATCACGCGCACGGAAGGCTTGTTGATCTGCTCAATGGTTTGATACAGCGCCACATCCTCACAACGGGCCAGTGGAATCTTGCCGTCGACGTCCAGCGTGCTGCTGAAGAACACCTTCTTCTGGCGCTCCAGTGTCACCGAAATCCCGCCCACGGCGATGTCGCATTTCTCGGCGACCATGTCTGGCACCAGCGTCTTCCAGGTGCTCGGCACCCATTGCACCTTCACCCCAAGGCTTTGCGCCAATGAGCGGGCCAGCTCGATATCAATACCTTCGTACTCGCCGTCTTCGCGCAGGAAAGAATACGGTTTGTAATCACCGGTGGTGCACACCGCCAGTTGTCCCTCTTGCAACACCTTGTCCAGATGCGACGGCAGTTCCTGTGCCTGGGCAAAACCCGACAGCCCGAAAAGCAGGGCGGCGGTAGCGCTGTGTTTCATGTTTTTCATAGGAGGAGAAGCTCGAGGGTTGGAGTGATGCTGCGGACGAAGCAAGAACGGAGCCATGTCGCGCAAGCGCGCAACCACTCAAACCCTGTAGGAGCTGCCGAAGGCTGCGAAGCATTCATCCTGACATACCGCGATCGCAGCCTTCGGCAGCTCCTACAGATGAACGTTCTTCTTACTGCCCCGGCACCGCCAGCCAATGACTGACCACGGTCTGATACGTCCCGGTTGCCTTGCTCAGGTGGAGCCATTGATCGACATAGGCCTTCCAGGTGGTGTCGTCCCGTGGCAGCAGATAGGCCTTCTCGCCGTATTGCATGTAGCGCGTCGGGTTGATCGCACACAGCCCGGGCATGCGTTTCTGCTGATACAGCGCCTCGGACGAATCGGTAATCATCACATCGGCTTTCTTATCCAGCAGTTGCTGGAAAATCGTCTTGTTGTCGTGGAAGGCCAGTTGCGCCGCAGGCAGATGGGCGCGCACAAACGCTTCATTGGTGCCACCGGCTGGCTCGATCAGGCGCACGGAGGGCTTGTTGATCTGCTCGATGGTTTGATACAGCGCCTGATCCTCACAGCGGGTCAACGGGATCTTGCCGTCAACGTCCAGCGTGTTGCTGAAGAACGCCTTCTTCTGGCGTTCCAGAGTCACCGAAACGCCACCCATGGTCACGTCGCATTTACCGGCCAGCATGTCCGGCATCAGAGTTTTCCAGGTCGTAGGCACCCACTGAACCTTCACCCCAAGGCTTTGCGCCAGCGAACGGGCCATTTCAATGTCGATCCCTTCATATTCGCCATCCTCGCGCAGGAAGGTATAGGGCTTGTAATCCCCCGTGGTGCAGACAGCCAGCTCGCCTGACTGCAGAACCTTGTCTAGATGCGAGCCTGATTCCTGTGCCAGGGCGAGACTGGAGAAACCGAGCAACAGGGTAGTGGAGAGGTAAAGTTTCTTATTATTCATGGCTGGCAACACTCGAAAGTTAAGTCATAAGGCGGCCGTAATCCTGCCTGACAATGTTCAGCGATGCCATCGTTCGCGGTGCCGGGTAGGAGGTAACTTGTTGCCGAGAGTTTGCCGCGGTGGTCCTGCTCAGACGCCTCTCGCGAACAAGTTCGCTCCTACCGTGCGGCGCGATGCCGTGTTGGTCCTGCTCTGACGCCTCTCGCGAACAAGTTCGCTCCTACCGTGCGGCGTGATGTCGGGTAGGAGGTAACTTGTTGCCGAGAGGGTTTGACGCGGTGGTTCCTGTCTTGCGGTTCACGACGCACCAGCTCAGTGCAATCCGGCGCATAAACAGTGCATTTTCTGAAGATATGCGCATGTTGTACGCATATTTATCTATTTAACGCGCACATCGATCGTTAATTGGGTAATCTGTGCGCGCTTTGGCTGGCGCTGCTCAGCCTGCCAATCATTCATCCGTACATCTTCAAAGAGTTCGTCATGACCCAGATCGCCGCCACTCAAACCGTCAAGCATTCCGTTTTCGAAGACATATTTGCGATCGTCATTGGCACGTTGATGGTGTCCTTTGGGGTGATGATGCTGCGTCAGGTCGGCGGTGTGACTGGCAGCAGTGCCGGGATCGCCTTTCTGATCAGCTACGCGACCCACTTGTCATTCGGCGTGGCCTTTTTCCTGATCAACCTGCCGTTTTATTATCTGGCCATCCGCCGTATGGGCTGGGCTTTCACCATCAAGACCTTCTGCTCGGTAGCGCTGGTGTCGATCTTCTCCGAGCTGCACGCGCGGTTCATCCACATCGACCAATTGCAGCCAATCTACGCGGCGCTGTTCGGCAATATCATGATGGGCCTGGGGTTCATCGTTCTGTTCCGGCACAAGGCGAGCCTGGGCGGTATCAATATTCTTGCGCTGTACCTGCAAGACCGCATCGGTCTGCGCGCGGGCAAGTTGCAGATGGTAGTGGACGTACTCGTGGTGCTGGGCTCGCTGTACCTTGTCAGCCTGCCGATACTGCTGGCATCCATCGCCGGTGCCATCGTGCTCAACCTGATCATCGCAGTGAATCATCGGCCGCATCGCTATACCGCGTGATGCCCTTTCGGGAGGCAGAAAAAACAAGAGCAAGCCCTGGTGAGGGGCCTGCTCTTTTTTTTCGCGGTGTTTCACTGGTTGTTACTCTGGGGGTAGTTACTCTGGGTAGCTACTCTGGCTATTTATCTGACCGATAGCTGATTGCCGCATAACTACTGGTTGAATGCGACTGAAGTTCTCGGGTCAGTTGCCCAAGAGTTCGCAGACTCTTCAAGGTCTGGTTCACCTGAAAGCCACGTTTGAGAATTACTGCCTGCTGATCAAAACGTTTTAGCGTTGAGTCAAATACGGCGGGTGCAGCCTCAAGTGACTCCAGATCCTGTCGGTGCGAATGTCCAGTTAAAGCCATGGTTACCTCCTTTTCAGTTCGGGGTTTGCGTCAGCGTTTGTTCAAACGATCAAGCGTCTTTGCCTTGTACAAAACCTGAGCCCAGATCCGCTGCAGTGATCGGGTTGGACTCCGGATCGGACATGGTCCGGGTTTTCATATTCAGCAGTACGTCTTCATCTTCATCTGACAACACGACCGATGCGCTACCGTCGCCACCATCAACCGCAGGCTCTGGTGATTCAACGTATTCCCACTCTTCACCCTCATTCCATGGACCGCGCACATCAGGCCCGCCAGTGGACAAGTTGAAGTACACATTGGTGAACTCAGGCATGCCGGGCAACTTGCCTTGCGGGAAGTTAGGCTGGATGGAATGCAGCGCTTTTTCGAACGATTTCTGGTGAGCAATTTCCCGGGTCATCAGGAAGCCCAAGGCTTCTTTGACACCTGGATCGTCAGTCACATTCATCAGGCGCTCATAGACAATCTTGGCCCGTGCTTCAGCGGCGATGTTGGAACGGAAGTCTGCCGTCGGTTCGCCGATGGTATCGACATAAGCGGAAGTCCATGGCACGCCAGCCGAGTTGGTCAGTGGAGCACCGCCGCCATACAACAGGCTGGTGATGTGCGAATCGTTACCGGCGCCATTGATAGCCCGATAAAGCTCGCCTTCTTCTTGTACGCCTTCAGCCAATTGACCTTTGCCGCCACGGTTAAGCATGCAGATAATCGAGCCAATGATTTCCAGGTGGCTCAGCTCTTCGGTGGCGATGTCCATCAACAAGTCTTTACGGCCTGGATCTTCTTCAGCCAGGGCTTGAGTGAAGTAGCGCGCTGCTGCGGCCAATTCACCTTGAGCGCCACCAAATTGCTCCAGCAAAAGATTCGCCAAACCTGGGTTTGGTCTTGCCACGCGCACGGTGTATTGCAAACGTCGGTTATGTAAAAACATGGAATGATTCCTCAACTTTATCTTGGCCAAAACGGCTGTGTGGTCATCTTTGTGGCCACAGGAAAGAGAGCAATTGAAAAGAAGTACCGTTCCAGAAAGTTGACCAGCGGTATTAAAATTTTAGAACTTGCAAGTTGATAGACTCGACTGAGTGTTTATCGTCGTATAAATGCACTTTTTTGGATGGTTGGTCGTTGTTGAGTAGCTATTAGCCATGCTGTAAGTACTTACAAGGCACAGACTGAACCCAGTCGACGTGGGACCGGCTTTAGCCGGGAAGGCTGCGTTGCTGACGATGAAAATGTGTCGACTGTACTGGCCTATTCCCGGCTAAAGCCGGTCCCACGGCGATGAACGGGCGCAGGAACCTTGGTGGCGACGATAGATTTTGCATTTAGGCCATTTATCGAAGCCTACGCTAACGCCTACATATTGATTGGTTCTATTGCGGAAACTTCTTACGCCATTTGAAGTACTGTCTTATTGCTATATTTTTCTTTTAAAACCTTACCTTATAAGCACTTGCGAGGTGAAAAGCATGTAGCTAGTCTCCGCTCCGTTGCTTAAACAAGCGACCGGATTTGACGATCCGAATCCTCAGTAAAGTACATCTCTTAAGGAATGTTTCTGGCGTTCATCTACGCTTGAAACATACTTTATGGCGGTTGTGCGTCGGAGGCCTTCGGGTCTGCCGGTGTGTTTGTGCTTTGCTGAGACCGGTTCGTCAACCCTCGCACAACTGCCACCCTTTATCCCGTTCAGCGGGTAAAGGATGGCAAGCCATGACCGAACGGAGTTCAACGGATGCAAGCGCTTCAACCCCAGCCAACTCGCTCAACCGATTGTTTCGAACCGCTGCTGTTCGTCCGCCATCAGCGCATGCTTCGCGCGCTGATGCTCGAAGGGCAGGGCTGGTTCTGTCTGCAGGATCTCGCACGCCTCATGGGCAAAGCACTGGACCAACGTTCCACTTACAAACTCGACCCGGACCAGTACCGTAATGCCTGGCTGCTGGCCAGCGCTCAATGGAGCAAACAGATACTGATCAGCGAATCCGGTGCCTACGCCATGCTGGTTCACCACTATGTGCCGGAAAACCGTGCCTTGCGCCGCTGGCTGACCCACGAAGTCATGCCCCTCCTGCGTGAGGCTCCACACACCCAACAACCCAGCCTCAGCATGATGCAGTGGCCCGGCAAAAGTCTGTGTCTGCTGCAATGGGAAAACGAACAGTGGATCAAACTGCGCGACATGCCGGACGTGCTGCCCGCACCTCAAGTATGGGAAAAGCCATGGTGGCGCAAAGCTCTGGACATGACTCGTCAGTAACCCGACATACGTCCAGACGCTTGATGAAACCCGTATTCAACAGCCGTGATTAGCCCCGTTCAGCCCACAAAAAAAACAGCCACACTCGATCCAGTTTTCTTTTTTTATAGTTAATTCAGACTTATACAGCCAGCTATCGGCAAACGAGTTTATTTTGCTGGAAACCTCATTCTAGAGCCTCAAGTCTTCGCGCTGTCAGCCGTTATCAAACGTAGACATTTACGCGTAATCAATATCGATTGCTGCTTGCCTGCCTCTGATAAAAAACGTGTGCGGAG
This sequence comes from Pseudomonas folii, assembly GCF_014357575.1. GTDB lineage: Bacteria > Pseudomonadota > Gammaproteobacteria > Pseudomonadales > Pseudomonadaceae > Aquipseudomonas > Aquipseudomonas folii. The sequence goes on from NZ_JACONW010000017.1 coordinate 17,675, forward strand.
TTACTGCTTTATGATTTTCAACAAACGATTGAAGCAGGAGTTGTTAACGATAAGCGAAAAGCTTTCGTCCATGGAGCAGGTACGCGACAGTCTTGAAATTGAAATGCTGTCCATCAACCTTGATGAGCGCGGCAAGATCGAGTCGGTCAACCGCAAATTCGAACAGGAAATGGGCTACACCAGCAGCGAGCTGGTCGGCCGCTCGCTGCTGGAAATGGTGCCCAAATATGCTCAGAGCACTGACCACTTTTCGCGCATGAGCAAAGCGATTCAGCAAGGCAAGCATTGGGCTGGGGCGCTGCAGATTTTCCGTGGTGACCAGAGGGAAGCCTGGTTGCGGGTGATTGTTCAGCCGGTGATCAACAGCAGTGGCAAGGTCACGCAATTCTCTGTGTACGCCAGTGACCTGACGCGCACGATTGAGGCCTCCCGAGAGCATGAAAACCTGATCGAAGCGTTGCAGCGCTCCACCGCCGTGATTGAGTTCGATCTGGACGGTAACGTGCTCGCCGCCAACCAGCGCTTTCTGGATTCCATGGGCTACTCGCTGTCGCAAGTGGTCGGCAAGCACCACAGTATTTTCTGCGAAGCGCAGGAAGCCAACTCCCCGCAGTACCAGGTGTTCTGGGACAAGCTGCGCCGTGGCGAGTTTGTGGTCGATCGCTTCAAACGTATCGACAGCCGCGGCCATTCCGTCTGGCTGGAGGCGTCCTACAACCCGATCACAGATGCTCACCGTCGTCTCTACAAAGTTGTGAAATTCGCCACTGTCATCACCGAGCAAGTCGAGCGAGAGGAGGCTGTCTCCGAAGCTGCAAGAATTGCCTTCACGATTTCGAAGCACACCGACGAAACTGCGCGTAAAGGCAGCGTCGTGGTCAAGGAGACCGTCGAGGTCATGCGCGCCCTGGCTTCTCAAATGGAGCTGGCGGTAGATGGCATCGGCGCACTCGACAAGCAATCGCAAATCATCGGCTCGATCATCACCGCGATCAGCAGCATTGCCGATCAAACCAACCTGCTGGCCCTCAACGCTGCCATCGAAGCCGCCCGCGCCGGTGAGCAAGGTCGAGGCTTCGCCGTCGTCGCCGACGAAGTCCGCCAACTCGCGTCCCGCACCAGCAAAGCCACCGCCGAAATCGTCGACGTTGTGCAGAAAAACCAGGCACTCGCCGAGCAAGCAGTAGGCGTCATCGAGCACGGCAAAAAACAGGCTGAACAAGGCCTGGAACTGTCAGGTCAGGCGGGCAAAGTCATCATCGAAATTCAGGATGGGGCCCAGCAGGTTGTGAACGCAGTGGGGCAGTTTGCGAATCAGGTTTCGGGTTGATTGATCAGCCAGGCCTGGGTTAAACCGGGCTTGGTTTGTTGTCCAGGACCACCACGACGCTTGAGCTAAAATGCTTTCCCTGATTGCCCGCAATCCCGTAGGACCGGCTTTAGCCGGGAGTGGGCCGTGGCAATCACTAAGCGTTGTCATCAGAAATGATCGCCCGTATCAACCCCACGTCCTCTTCATCACGCCGACACCAGGCTTCCTCAACCCGGAGGAATAGTACCCAGCACACCCACGCCGATTGCTACCAATAAAAAAATGGCCATGTAGATCGTTAGCTTGCCCATAAGGCCTCCCGATATTGGGTGATGTAGCGAGTCCGGAGTTACGCTGAAAACTGCGCTATCAGTGGCCGGTTCCCGGCTGCTGAGGCCTTGATTATGGGGGGGAGGGTATTTTCAATACAGATTCAGATGGCGGAGAAAAATACGGATCAGATGAGGTGGGCAGTGGGCAGATGTCCCAGATCACCAAGGACTGCAATCTCCTGATCTGCCTTTCTTGGATTGTCCCGGTCATCCACTATGAAAAGCATATCGACAGGGTCTTCAGCTTTGTTCACCAGTAGTGCCCACGTCCGTCGGATGGACCAGCCCTCAAATTGAAACCCCCTTCCTTGATTCGCTATCATTGCGACGTCGCAATCCGACCACCAATGGAAAATACAGTGCTTCTTTCGAACTGGCTGCCTACGCCGCCTTAGCGCTTCGCCCCCCTCGCAATACCCTGACCGCCTTCTAGCTGCGGTTGCCTTCTGCTGCGCGTCTTTATTGGCCGTGGCAACACCACAACTCTACTGAAACAGACGCACCTGCCTTGCACAGCGCCGTCCGCGCTTTGCGTAGTGCTGCGTTTGCCATGGGTAAATCTATGTTTGAAAAAATCAAAGCCGACTGGCTATGTAACGTGCGAGCAGATGTGCTCGCGGGTCTCGTCGTTGCGTTGGCGCTCATTCCTGAGGCCATCGCTTTTTCCATCATTTCCGGCGTCGACCCCAAAGTGGGTCTGTACGCATCGTTCTGTATCTGTACCGTGATCGCCTTCGTGGGCGGTCGTCCCGCCATGATTTCTGCTGCGACAGGCGCCATGGCTTTGCTCATGGTGAACCTGGTCAAGGATCACGGTCTTCAATACTTGCTGGCCGCCACGTTGCTGTGCGGGTTGATCCAGATCCTCGCGGGTTTTCTAAAGCTGGGAGAGCTGATGCGCTTCGTATCGCGCTCCGTGGTCACCGGGTTCGTCAACGCGCTGGCCATCCTGATATTCATGGCTCAGTTGCCTGAACTGACTGACGTCACCTGGCCGGTGTACGCGATGACCGCTGGTGGTCTGGCGATCATCTATCTTTTCCCGCGCGTACCCTTGGTGGGGCGGCTGTTGCCCTCGCCACTGGTCTGCATCATCGTGTTGACGGCTATTGCGGTCTATCTCGGTCTTAACGTTCGCACCGTGGGAGATATGGGGGCTCTGCCCGACAGTCTGCCCATCTTCATGTGGCCTGAGGTGCCGCTGAACTTCGATACGTTGCTGATCATCCTGCCTTACTCAGCCGCACTGGCCGTTGTCGGACTGCTGGAATCCATGATGACGGCGACAATCGTCGATGACCTGACGGACACCACCAGCGACAAGAACCGCGAGTGCAAAGGGCAGGGCATTGCCAACGTCGCGACGGGACTTATCGGCGGCATGGCAGGCTGCGCGATGATTGGACAGTCCATGATCAACGTGAAGTCGGGCGGGCGGACGCGTTTGTCGACACTGAGCGCCGGTGTGTCATTGTTGATCATGATGCTGTTTTTGGGCGACTGGCTGGCCCGTATTCCCATGGCTGCTCTGGTAGCCGTGATGATTATGGTCTCGATCAGCACCTTCAGTTGGGCGTCCATCCGCAACCTCAAGCAATATCCGCTTTCGACCAACATCGTGATGGTCGTCACCGTCGTTGTGGTCGTCGCCACTCACAACCTGGCTTACGGTGTCATTGCCGGGACGCTCCTGGCTGCAATGTTCTTTGCCAACAAGATTGCCTACTTTCTGGACGTCACTTCACGGCGTGATCCGCAACATAGTCACCGTACGTACTACGTGACCGGGCAAGTGTTCTTCGGCTCTGCAGATCGCTTCACCAACGCTTTCGATCTCAAGGAAACACTGGAAACATTGACCATCGACTTACGTGACGCGCACTTCTGGGATATTACGTCGGTGGCCGCTCTGGACAAGGTGGTGCTGAAACTGCGCAAGACTGGCGCCGTGGTCGATGTCATCGGCATGAATCGGGCGACGGCCACGTTAGTGGATCGCTTCGGTGTGCACGACAAGCCGGATGGGGTTGATACGCTGATGGGGCATTAATGCCGGGTGAGGGCTGCGTTGATCGGTTTCGAACTGCTGGAGGAACTGTCTCGTGCTCTCGCGCTTGGGTTCATCGGGTTCGCGAAGCAAGCGCGACTCTTTGTGTGATTGAAACCGATCAAGCTTGCGTGACTGCTCATGGGGGATGTACGAGCTTGTCTGGCCGTCGAAAGGGTAGACTCCCACCGATACCTCCAAGCCATCCGCCAATATCAGAAAGTGACATGAGGGTGAAACATTGCACGCAGTGACCAGGTTTTTATTATGCATGCTCATGTTAGAGGGATTTAGCGCATCGAGCGCCTTGGCCAATACTAACGAGGCCAGCAAAAGCAATAGCCTCTGGAGCGCTCACTACTTTGGCAGGTTCGAAATTGCACTGCCTCGCGGATCGGACATCGCAGCGGATTATAAAATTTTTAACGAAAAAATAGAGTGGGTCAGCAATGACGGGAAGTCCCGGATAAATCAAGCTGTAGACCAAAAAACAGAAGACTTAAAAAAAGGCATAGCGGTTGGCACTTTCAGTGTTTACGAGAAAACGGTCCCTCTTGACAATGGAAGCGTATTGCTCGTTTCGCGACTTAACAAGTTTTATACCTTTAACGTATACCTGCTCACTGCCAAAAATACGCTTTACCACATGATGGCAGCAAACATATCTGAACAGGGCCTGGAGGGTGGCATCGAGAAAATGCGCCTGTTAAGTAATTCCATTTACTCCCGACCGCCACACCAGGCTCCTCCGCAGGGTGGTTTTGCAATAGAGGCGGGCTACACGACGCTTGGTAGCGAAAAGTTTTTGGAGTCTGTTTACATGGGCGCGCAAATTGCGGGACATCCAGGTACCTATATCAGCTTTCTCACGAAGGCAATTTTTACTCAGGAAGACAGCTTGATAGAGCGATTTGAAAAACGTCAGTACGACGTGTCGATAGGAGAGCTTGCTAATTCCGGCAGTATCAAGACCCTCAGGAAAAGGCCTCGCCTGGTAAACGGAATTCAGGCTGAGGAAGTTGCGGTTAGCGCCCGCGTAGATGGCAAACAGTTTTATGCTTTCCAGCTAGAGTACAAAGGCACAGTAGAGTCCAACACACGGCCTTATATTGCGCTTGAACTCGGTACGCACGAGAAAGGCAGCGATTTTAAATCCGATGAAGAAGCGTTGAGATTTTGGGATCGGGTAGTTAATAGCCTGAAACCGCTGCCTTGATGAGCGTTGGCTTTTATCGCTTTGCGACCCTGGAGGTGTTGTTCATTCCAATTTCGTGGTGGCCGACCTTGCTGAAACAAGCTCACCGACCGCTCGGCAAGGGCGGTCTCGTTTCGACTTGCTCAAGGCTTACGCGGTAGGTGGTGTAAGTGTCGCCGTCTTCCAGGTAAAGGTCGCTCTGGTAATTCGAGACTGCGCCTTTGAGTTTGATGTGCAGGCCGTTGGGGACACGTTGGATTATCACGTCTTTCAAGTCAGTGTCCGAGACCAGGAAGGGCGGGGTCTTGCCGAGGCGCACCTTCATCGCCTCATCATTCCTGCTGCCGCCGTTGTTGACGTAGAAACGCAGACTTTTAGGCTCATCTGAATCCCTGGCATCCTGAACGATATAGATCTGCTGTCCTGGAATGAAGTCTTGCTTCAGGACTATCTCAGAAGGAAATTCCGGTTTGTACAGGTATGTGTAGATGCAAGCGCCTACAAAACAGAGCATAAAGACGATCGTGAGATACTTTTTAACGCTGACTACAAGGGTTTGGCGGTCGGTCTTATTCATGATTTCAGCTGTAATCCAAGGCGAAGAGTACCAAGCCTCAATGAGTTTCTGATCAGCTCCGGCGATCCCTGCGTGCCAATGCTCAAACGCGAATGCAGCGAACCAGATTAATGGCCAGCTTTCAGCCTGTCCTGCTCCACCTTGCGCACGCCCTTGGCAAGCAACCAATAAAACACGATAAGCAAGGGTATGGGCTGAGCCGCTACTACCATCGCGCGTTTGATTTCTGACAGGCCATGTAGATCGTAATTCTCCAATACATTGGTCAGTACGATAATTGTCGCCAGCGACGAGAACATGTAGCACATACAGACAGCCATGACCCGAAAGAAGATTCGCCACGCCTGGGAGGGATGGTCGATATTCCTGGAGGCTCGTGAAAGCGTTGGATTCGGGACTACGACCACCAAGCCTATCATTCCAGCCACGAACTGGAACGTCACGACGCACACTAGCGGTGACATGAGGGATAACCCGTGCCGATTGATGATGAGGTAGACAAACGATTGGCCTATCCGTGAGTGTGGGTTGGAGATGCGATCAACGAATTCTTACTGACACTTCCTACGCGCTTCAGGTCTGCACCGGGAAGTTTTTTCGCGTGCAGTGTACGTGACAGTCATGCGTGTACACACCTTGCGGCGCTCGGTTTTCGTGGCTATTGCCAATGAAACAGTCGTCTGGAGTGCGTGAAACGTTAATAAGTCCGTTTAGGTTCTAAATGTGTCGTTGTCCCTGTAGTAATTGATCTCTTCGACAATCCATTTGCTGTCTTTTCCACTGACTGGGTTGTTGCTGGCTATGTGATTCAGCGAACCCACCAACATCCAACCTCTCAATTCTAGCCCTCTGACAGTCGAAGGCATCTCCATGTCTTCTTCATCCAGATATATTTCTTCATCTTCGAGGTTTTGGATGTGGTCCCACGGGATGTAGTAAAAGTCGGTATTTTCCGGATGGCTGCTCCAAGAGGCTATATTTGCATAAATCCACTCGCCCGGATCTAACAGAGAAAGGTTCTCAAATAATTCGTGTATTGATCTGTAGCTATGCATCACGCCTCCAAAGGTTTATCTGCAAGTAGAGCTGCCGTCTCTGGTTTTTTCTTCCCCCATTGCGTTTAGGATGGTAATCCAAATGTCTTTAATTATGGTCTGGTCTATCAGCCAATCAGTTCGAGGTGATACCAAGTTGCTTGCCTTCCTGGCCCTGTAGGTGCTTTTCTGGGAAATGCGCCACGTTTGCCATGTGATACTTTTTCAGCGATTCCCTAGAGCAGCGTGATCGAGCTCCAGACAGCACCTCTGCTTTACGTTGTTTGGTATCTAGTACCCTCTCAGAGCCATGGCGAATGCAAGGTCAGTTGAGTTTGCCTTGGTTCAACCGGCGTGCCGCGATCCATATCTCAAAGACTTGCGAAGGCCCAGCCGGTCGATGGTGCCCGGATCATGCTCATCAATCTTCGCGGCCGCCGACTCCCAGCGTGTGAAGCGGCTTTTATCGAATCGCTCAATGACTTGGCGCAATCGCGTCAGTTGAGCTGATCGAACATGCTCATGCCTTTGCTTGCGTCCGCTGGAATGGCGAGCATGCGCACCTGCAAGCCGTGGCGATGCGGTTTGAATTGTCGTGTATGTGGAGGGAGGGGAAGGGAGAATGAGATAAAGGTTGGGTAGTGGGTTGGTCGATATTCACCCACAAAAAAACCGGCGCAATGGCCGGTTTCTTTGTATTCAAGCTGCATTGAGCAGCAGCTTGAAGTGTGTCGTGGTGCCCCGAGGGAGAATCGAACTCCCACTTCTTTCGAAAACGGATTTTGAATCCGCCGCGTCTACCAATTCCGCCATCAGGGCTCAATGGCGGCGAAGTCTACAGACGGTATTACCGTTGGTCAATCACCTTTCATGGTCAATTTTGTCTCTTTCCGCTAAACTTCGCGGCCCTGCTAGACGAACTCGATCATGCGCGTTGCTGACTTTACTTTCGAACTCCCTGATTCCCTGATCGCTCGCCACCCTTTGGCCGAGCGCCGCAGCAGTCGTTTGTTGACCCTGGACGGGGTTACAGGCGCGCTGGGCCACGAACATTTTTCCGATTTGCTGGAGCATGTACGCCCCGGTGACTTGATGGTGTTCAACAATACCCGAGTGATTCCGGCGCGCTTGTTCGGCCAGAAGGCGTCCGGCGGCAAGCTGGAGATTCTGGTGGAGCGTGTGCTGGACACGCACAGCGTGCTGGCTCATGTGCGGTCGAGCAAGTCGCCGAAGCCGGGGTCGATGATTGTCATCGATGGAGGTGGCGAAGCCGAGATGGTCGTGCGTCACGACACGTTGTTCGAGCTGCGCTTTAACGAGCCGGTCTTGCCGTTGTTGGAGCGCGTCGGGCATATGCCGTTGCCTCCTTATATAGACAGGCCTGATGACAGCGCCGACCGCGAGCGTTATCAGACTGTCTATGCCCAGCGTGCCGGTGCGGTTGCTGCGCCGACAGCGGGTCTGCATTTCGATCAGCCATTGCTGGATGCCATGAAAGCCAAAGGCGTGGAGATGGCGTTTGTGACCCTGCACGTTGGCGCGGGTACGTTCCAGCCGGTGCGGGTCGAGAAGCTTGAAGACCACCACATGCACAGCGAATGGCTGGAAGTCGGCCAGGATGTGGTGGATGCCGTGGCGGCCTGTCGTGAGCGCGGTGGTCGAGTGATTGCTGTGGGCACGACCAGCGTGCGTTCGCTGGAAAGTGCCGCGCGCGACGGTGTGTTGAAGCCGTTCAGTGGCGACACCGATATCTTTATTTTTCCGGGGCGTCCCTTCCATGTGGTCGATGCCCTGGTGACCAACTTTCATTTGCCGGAATCCACGCTGTTGATGCTGGTTTCGGCATTCGCCGGTTATCCCGAGACCATGGCTGCCTACAAGGCGGCGGTGGAGAACGGTTACCGCTTCTTTAGTTACGGTGATGCGATGTTCATCACCCGCAATCCCGCGCCGACCGCTCCCAAGGCATCGGGCCCAGAGGATCACGCATGAGCCGCACCAGTCGTATGTCTTTCGAGTTGTTGGCCACTGACGGCAAGGCGCGTCGTGGTCGATTGACCTTCCCGCGGGGCGTGGTGGAAACCCCAGCGTTCATGCCGGTGGGCACTTACGGTACGGTCAAGGGCATGCTGCCGCGTGATATCGAGGCCACCGGTGCGCAGATCATTCTGGGCAACACGTTCCACTTGTGGCTGCGTCCGGGCACTGAGGTCATCAAGGCCCACGGCGACCTGCACGATTTCATGCAGTGGAAGGGCCCGATTCTGACCGACTCCGGCGGTTTTCAGGTGTTCAGCCTGGGCGCCATGCGCAAGATCAAGGAGGAGGGCGTGACCTTCGCCTCGCCTGTTGATGGCGCCAAGGTGTTCATGGGCCCGGAAGAGTCGATGCAGGTTCAGCGTGATCTGGGCTCTGACATCGTGATGATCTTCGACGAATGCACGCCTTATCCGGCTGACGAAGATGTCGCCCGTGTGTCCATGGAGCTGTCGCTGCGCTGGGCCAAGCGTTCGAAAGTCGCGCACGGTGAAAGTACGGCTGCGCTGTTCGGTATCGTTCAGGGCGGCATGCATGAAAGTCTGCGCAAACGCTCGCTGGAAGGCCTGGATCAGATCGGCTTTGATGGCCTGGCCATTGGCGGTCTGTCGGTGGGTGAACCCAAGCATGAAATGATCAAGGTGCTGGATTACCTGCCCGGCCTGATGCCCCCTGAAAAACCTCGTTACCTTATGGGGGTAGGCAAGCCTGAAGATCTGGTTGAGGGTGTGCGCCGCGGAATCGACATGTTCGATTGCGTGATGCCGACCCGCAATGCCCGCAACGGTCATTTGTTCATTGATACAGGTGTATTGAAGATCCGTAACGCGTTCCATCGTCATGATGATTCGCCGCTGGATTCGACCTGCGATTGCTACACCTGTCAGAACTTCTCGCGCGCTTATCTGCACCACCTGGACAAGTGCGGCGAAATGCTGGGAAGCATGCTTAATACGATCCACAATTTGCGGCATTACCAGCGCCTTATGGCTGGTTTGCGCGAGGCTATTCAACAAGGTACATTGGCCGCCTTTGTCGATGCCTTCTATGCCAAGCGCGGGATTCCAACGCCGCCGATGGACTGAGTCAAAACAAGTTTTTCTGCTTTCTACTTAATTATGCAACTGGAGTGCTAAATGAGCTTTTTCATCTCTCCCGCTTTCGCGGATGCTGCTGCACCTGCTGCCGGCCCTATGGGTGGCGGTTTTGAATGGATTTTCCTGGTCGGCTTTCTGGTCATCTTCTATCTGATGATCTGGCGTCCACAGGCCAAGCGCGCCAAAGAGCAGAAGAATCTGCTGAGCAACTTGCAGAAGGGCGACGAAGTGGTTACTACCGGCGGTATCGCTGGCAAGATCACTAAAGTGAGTGACGGCTACGTGGTTATCGAAGTTTCCGACACTGTTGAGCTGAAAATGCAGAAGGGCGCTATTGCTGCCACGCTGCCAAAGGGCACCCTGAAAGCGATTTAAGATTCAGACTTTTACCAATCGACGGGGCGCGCAAGGCGCCCCGCGTTATAAGCGGGCGGCGTGATGCTGAACAAATACCCTCTGTGGAAATACGTACTGATCCTGGCGGTGCTGGTGATCGGTTTTATTTATTCCGCACCCAATCTCTACCCTGACGATCCAGCGATCCAGATCAGCGGCGCAAGCACTGCGTTGCAGGTGGGTCAGGCTGATCTGGAGCGTGCGAGCAAAGCGCTTGTTGATTCCGGAATCGCGGTCAAGGCCTCTTCCCTGGCCGAGAATGGCAAAGGCGGTTTGTTGCGTCTGACCAAACAGGAAGACCAGCTGCCGGCCAAGGATGTTGTGCGCAAGGTGTTGGGTGATGACTATGTCGTCGCACTTAACCTGGCCCGGACTACTCCGACATGGTTGCGTAATGTAGGCGCAACCCCGATGAAGATGGGTCTGGACTTGTCCGGTGGTGTGCACTTCCTGTTGGAAGTTGACATGGACAAGGCGCTGGATGCGCGTCTGAAAGTTTATGAAGGCGAAGTCAAAAGCCTGCTGCGCAAGGAAAAAGTGCGTTATCGCAGCCTGCCGCAAGTGGGTGGCGCTATTCAACTGGGTTTCAGCGATGACGCTGCCCGTGAAGAAGCCCGCGTACTGGTTCGCAAGAATTTCACCGATTTTGAAATCACGCCGGCTGAGCTGAACGGGATTGCTGTTCTGCGTCTGGCGATGACTCCGGCGAAGATCAACGAGATCCGCGACTACTCCATCAAGCAGAACCTGACCACGGTGCGTAACCGGGTCAACGAGCTGGGTGTTGCCGAGCCTCTGGTTCAGCGTCAGGGTGCCAACCGCATCGTGGTCGAGTTGCCGGGCGTACAGGATACCGCTGAAGCCAAGCGTATTCTGGGCAAGACAGCCAATCTGGAATTCCGTCTGGGCGCAGGTCCGGATGACTCCAAAGCCACTACCGAAATGTTCGAGTTCCGTGAAGGCGGTCGTCCGGCAGCTCCGGTTGAGCGTGGTCTGATCATCACCGGTGATCAGGTGACTGACGCCAAGGCCAGCTTCGACGAGCATGGTCGTCCACAGGTGAACATCACTCTGGACGGTCACGGTGGCGATTTGATGAGCCGTGCAACCCGCAGCAATGTGGGTCGCAGCATGGCGGTGATCTTCATCGAGCAGAAGCCGACGACGACTTACACCAAGCAGATGGTCGACGGCGTCGAGAAAGACGTGCCGGTTCAGACCTTCAAGGAAGAGAAGAAAATCATCAGTCTGGCGACCATTCAGTCGCCGCTGGGTGCTCAGTTCCGGATTACCGGTCTGAACGGTCAGGGTGAGTCTTCCGAACTGGCGCTGTTGCTGCGTGCCGGTGGTCTGGCTGCGCCGATGTACTTCGCTGAAGAGCGCACCATTGGCCCGAGCCTGGGTGCTGACAACATCACCAAAGGTATCGATGCTTCCCTGTGGGGCATGCTGTTCGTGTCGCTGTTCATCATGGCGATCTATCGCTTCTTCGGCTTGATCGCGACAGTCGCTCTGGCGCTGAACATGGTCATGCTGCTGGCGTTGATGTCGCTGCTGAGTGCAACGCTGACCCTGCCTGGTATTGCCGGTATCGTCTTGACGATGGGTATGGCGGTGGACGCCAACGTGCTGATCTTCTCGCGGATACGCGAGGAAATCGCCAATGGCATGACTGTCCAGCGTGCGATTCATGAAGGTTTCGACCGCGCCTATACCGCGATCCTCGACGCCAACCTGACGACGTTGCTGGTCGGCGGCATTCTCTTCGCAATGGGCACGGGCCCGGTGAAGGGTTTTGCGGTGACCATGTCGCTCGGGATCTTTACCTCGATGTTCACGGCCATCATGGTGACCCGCGCAATGGTCAACCTGATCTATGGCGGGCGTGACTTCAAGAAGTTGTGGATTTAAGGGGCTGCCATGTTACGTACCATTAACTTCATGGGCGTTCGCAATATTGCGTTCGCCGTTACGATGCTCCTTACTGCTCTGGCGTTGTTCAGCTGGTTCCATAAGGGCCTCAACTATGGTCTGGACTTTACCGGCGGTACGCTGATCGAGCTGACTTACGAGCGTCCTGCCGATCTGGGCAAGGTTCGTGAAGAGCTGGTCAGCTCTGGTTATCACGATGCGGTGGTGCAGAGCTTCGGCGCCACTACCGATCTGCTGGTGCGTATGCCCGGTGAAGATCCGCAACTGGGTTCCCAGGTTGCCGATGCCCTGCGTAAAGCAGGCGGCGACAACCCGGCTACCGTGAAGCGTGTCGAGTTCGTGGGCCCGCAAGTGGGTGAAGAGCTGCGCGACCAGGGCGGTCTGGGCATGCTGCTGGCTCTGGGCGGTGTTTTGATCTACCTGGCGTTCCGCTTCCAGTGGAAGTTCGCGGTGGGCGCAATCATCTCCCTGATCCACGACGTTGTCGTGACCATGGGTATCCTGTCGTTCTTCCAGATCACCTTCGACCTGACAGTGTTGGCGGCCGTGCTGGCGATCATCGGTTACTCGCTGAACGACACCATCGTCGTATTCGACCGTGTGCGGGAAAACTTCCGTTTGCTGCGCAAGGCGTCGTTGATCGAGAACATCAACATCTCTACCACTCAGACGCTGCTGCGTACTGTCGCAACGTCCGTTTCGACCTTGCTGGCCATTGCTGCGCTGTGGGTATTTGGCGGTGACAACCTCGAAGGTTTCTCCATCGCGCTGTTCGTGGGTGTTGTGGCGGGTACTTACTCCTCCATCTACATCGCGAACGTGGTGCTGATCTGGCTGAACCTGACCACTGAGGACCTTATTCCTCCTGTGGTCGTCGATAAGGCTGACGATCTACCCTGATCGCAGCTCTATCCGGGTGTGATGCCAAAAGGGCATGAGTATTGAACTCATGCCCTTTTTTATGCTCCAAGGCTTGGGTTCGTGGATTGCCGAGGCTCATGCTGGAACGGTAACGACCCCAAGTACTGCGTAGGAAACTACGTTTGAGATGGTCAGGAGGTTCACGTGAACAAATCGTTGCTTGTTGGTGCTGTGCTGGGCGCTGCCGTTGTTACGGCTGGCGGTGCTGTTGCCACCTACAGCCTCGTTAAAAGCGGCCCGGAATATGCGGATGTACTGGCAGTCGAGCCGGTTAAACAGCAAATAAAAACGCCGCGTGAAGTTTGCAAAGATGTAACCGTAACCAAGCGTGCTCCGGTCAAGGATGAGCACCAGATTGTGGGTAGCGTGATCGGCGCCGTTGCAGGTGGCTTGCTGGGTAACCAGGTAGGCGGCGGCAATGGCAAGAAGATCGCCACCGTAGCAGGCGCTGTCGGCGGCGGATATGCCGGTAACAAGGTTCAGGAAGGTATGCAGAACCGCGACACTTACACCACCACCGAAACTCGCTGCAACACGGTCAATGACATCAGCGACAAGGTCGTGGGTTATGACGTGAAGTACAAGCTGAATGACAAGGTGGGTCAGGTGCGCATGGATCGTGATCCGGGCGGTCAGATTCCAGTCAACAAGGAAGGCCAGCTGATTCTGGGTCAAAACCAGCAATAAGCTTGAGCTTGCGTTGATCAGAAAAAGCACCTTCGGGTGCTTTTTCTTTTTCTGTGTGGCAGAAGGTGGCAGGCACAAAAAAACCGGCGCTTGGCCGGTTTTTTTAGGGGGCTGAATCTTAACGCTTCATCGTGGCCGGCAGGTGCGGTGCGATTGAGGTCAGAACAGCTTTGAAGCACTTGGTGTTACCGGCAACAATGTGGCCTTTTTCCAGGAAGTCGTGACCGCCTGTGAAGTCGCTGACCAGACCGCCTGCTTCCTGGATCAGCAGCGCGCCTGCAGCCATGTCCCACTCGGACAGGCCCGATTCCCAGAAGGCGTCGAAGCGACCGGCTGCTACATAAGCCAGGTCCAGGCTGGCAGCGCCTGCGCGACGGATGCCTGCGGTCTGGCCTACCAGGCTGCGGAACATGCCCAGGTAGTTTTCCAGGTTGTCCATCTGGTCGTCGCGGAACGGGAAGCCGGTGCCGAGCAGGGCGCCGTCAAGGCTGGTGCGCGGGCTGACGCGCATGCGGCGACCGTTGAGTTGCGCGCCGTTACCAGCGCTGGCGGTGAATTCTTCCTGGCGAACCGGGTCCAGAACCACTGCGTGAGCCAGACGGCCTTTATGTTTACAGGCAATGCTGACGGCGAAGTGCGGGATGCCGCGAACGAAGTTGGTCGTGCCGTCCAGCGGGTCGATGATCCACAGGTAGTCAGCGCCTTCGCCGCTGCCCTCATGCATGCCGGTTTCTTCGCCGAGGATGCCGTGAGTCGGGTAGGCCTTGCGCAGGGCGGTGATGATCAGTTGCTCGGCAGCGCGGTCAATTTCGCTGACGTAATCCTTCGCACCTTTTTCATCGACCTTGATGGTATCCAGGCGCTCGATGGAGCGGAAGATCAATTCGCTGGCGCTGCGGGCGGCGCGCAGCGCGATATTCAGCATGGGCTGCATGGACGTTTCACCTAGGTCGTTAAAGAAAGCCGAACATTGTATTGGCTGTGGCGGAACTTTTCCAGTGGTTAACTGGATGCCGATGTCGCAGGATCGGCTCCAACCTCGAAGAGGCTGGGACAGGCACTGGATCTTCATCTGCAGAAATACCGCCTTCCCGGCTAAAGCCGGTCCCACGAGATTGCGCGACTTGTGGGCGATTCCATGTTTGTCTGCAATCCCGCGTTTGATCTTGTAGGACCGGCTTTAGCCGGGAGGGCGTCGGAATGGTCGCTAAATTTTCTTCGCCAGATATACCCCCTCCCGGCTGAAGCCAGTCCTACGACCGTGGAGCTTGTGGGAGCCGAGCTTGCTGGCGATGAACAATAACGCGATCTCTCTACCATACCGCTGCGCCTGATTCATTCGGGCGGGTCGACTAACAAAGGAATGAGTGATGTCGTGGGACCGGCTTTAGCCGGGAAGAGGCCGGGACAGGCGCTGGATCTTCATCTGCAGAAATACCGCCTTCCCGTCTAAAGCCGGTCCCAGGAGATTACGCGACTTGTGGGCGTCTGTAGTCAGCCGCAACCGTTCATAGCGTTCATCCCGGCGGTTCTGTAAGATTTCACCCCCTCTACTTATCTGTGAGCACTCGCCTTGCTGCAAAACATTCGTGTTGTCCTGGTCGGTACCAGTCACCCCGGTAATATCGGTGGGGCTGCTCGTGCCATGAAAAACATGGGGCTTTCGCGCCTGGTGCTCGTTGATCCGCAGTTTTTCCCTCACCATGAGGCTGATGCCCGCGCTTCGGGTGCTGGCGATATCCTTGAGAAAGCCCAGGTCGTCGCAACCCTTGAAGACGCTTTAGTGGGATGCAATCTGGTCATGGGCACCAGCGCTCGCGACCGTCGCATTCCGTGGCCGCTGCTCGATCCGCGTGAGTCGGGCGTGATGGCGGCCGAGCAGGCAGGGCAGGGTGCGGAAGTGGCGTTGGTGTTCGGTCGTGAATACGCCGGCCTGACCAACGAGGAGTTGCAGCGATGTCATTACCACGTACATATCCCGTCCGATCCAGAGTTCAGCTCGCTGAATCTCGCCGCGGCGGTTCAGGTCCTCAGTTATGAGGTGCGCATGTCGTGGCTGGCTACCCAGGGCCAGCCTACCAAGGTCGAAAAAGTTGAGGTGACCTCGGTACGCAGCGCTGACCTGGCGACCATGGATGAGATGGAAGGCTTCTATGGCCATCTCGAAGCAACTCTGGTGGCTATCGGCTTTCTCGATCCGGAAAAACCTCGCCATTTGATGGCCCGGCTGCGTCGCCTGTATGGCCGTAGCGAGGTGAATCGCTCCGAGATCAGTATTTTGCGCGGCATCCTTACCGAAACCCAGAAGGCTGCACGTGGTGAACCGTACAAACGGAAGGAACAATGATGTTCGAGCGTCTGCGTGAAGATATTCAAAGTGTGTTTCATCGCGATCCTGCTGCCCGTAACTCGTTTGAGGTGCTGACCTGCTACCCCGGCATGCACGCCATCTGGCTGCATCGGCTGGCGCACATTCTGTGGACCAATGGCTGGAAGTGGCCTGCGCGGGTGGTTTCAAATTTCGGTCGCTGGATGACCGGGATCGAAATCCATCCCGGCGCCAAGGTCGGGCATCGTTTCTTTATCGATCACGGCATGGGGATTGTGATCGGTGAGACGGCTGAAATCGGCAATGACGTGACGCTCTATCAGGGCGTAACCCTTGGGGGCACCAGCTGGAATGCCGGCAAGCGCCATCCCACCCTGGAGGATGGTGTCGTGGTGGGCGCGGGTGCCAAGGTTCTTGGGCCGTTCACTGTTGGTGCTGGCGCCAAGATCGGTTCCAACGCGGTCGTGACCAAGGCTGTTCCCGCAGGTGCTACGGCGGTGGGGATTCCGGGGCGGATCATTATCAAGTCCAGTGATGACGTGGAAGCCAAGCGCAAGGCTATCGCCGAGAAGCTGGGTTTTGATGCTTACGGCGTCAGTGAGGACATGCCGGATCCGGTTGCGCGTGCGATTGGTCAATTGCTGGATCACTTGCAGGCGGTAGACGGTCGCCTGGAAGGGATGTGCGAGGCCCTTAAAGGGCTTGGCAGCGATTACTGCGCCAAGGAGCTGCCCGAGCTGCGTGACGAAGTGTTTGATTGCGTGAAGGACAAGAGCGAGAGCAAGGTCGGCTGATGGCGCTACACCCGGGGCGTGCCATGCGCCCCGGTGTTTGCTATGATGCGGCCGCGGTTTTGCGCTCAATCCCGACTGTTTTGCTAGGTCTTATAGTTGACTTAAATACTCGGGAATAGCATACTCGCTCTCATTCCGAACCTCTGCGGTATACGCCATGCGACTGACTACTAAAGGCCGATACGCTGTAACTGCCATGCTTGATCTGGCGTTACATGCGCAGAACGGGCCAGTGTCTCTGGCCGACATTTCCGAGCGTCAGGGCATTTCCCTGTCCTACCTTGAGCAACTGTTCGCCAAATTGCGCCGTGGCAATCTGGTCTCCAGCGTGCGTGGTCCCGGTGGTGGTTACCAGTTGTCTCGTGACATGCACGGCATCAAGGTTGCCCAGGTGGTCGATGCGGTCAACGAATCTGTAGATGCCACGCGTTGCCAGGGTTTGGGTGATTGCCACGCCGGCGATACCTGCCTGACTCACCATTTGTGGTGTGACCTCAGTGAGCAGATTCACGAATTTCTAAGCGGTATCAGTCTGGCCGACCTTGTCACTCGCCGTGAGGTACAAGAAGTTGCCCAGCGCCAGGATATGCGCCGTACCAGCGCCAAGACCCAGTACCTGGATAAGATTGAAACGTCCGCCGTTGAATGAGCGTAGATGAATCAGCGGTGCGCCTGCCTGATAGGAGAGATTCAATGAAGTTGCCGATTTACCTTGATTACTCCGCGACGACCCCGGTCGATCCGCGTGTCGCTCAGAAAATGATTGAGTGCCTGACCGCTGACGGAAACTTCGGTAACCCGGCATCGCGCTCCCACGTCTTCGGCTGGAAAGCTGAAGAGTCGGTCGAGAACGCCCGCCGCCAGGTCGCTGATCTGGTCAACGCCGATCCGCGCGAAATTGTCTGGACCTCCGGTGCTACCGAGTCCGATAACCTTGCCATCAAGGGCGTCGCGCATTTCTATGCCAGCAAGGGCAAGCACATCATCACCAACAAGATCGAGCACAAGGCTGTGCTCGACACCACGCGTCAGCTTGAGCGTGAAGGTTTTGAAGTCACCTACATCGAGCCGGGTGAAGATGGTTTGATCACGCCTTCGATGGTTGAATCCGCTCTGCGTGACGACACTATTCTGGTTTCGATCATGCACGTGAACAACGAGATCGGCACCATCAACGACATCGCTGCCATTGGCGAGCTGACCCGCTCCCGTGGCGTGCTGTTCCATGTCGATGCTGCGCAGTCCACCGGTAAGGTCGAGATCGATCTGGCCAGCCTCAAGGTTGACCTGATGTCGTTCTCCGCACACAAGACCTACGGTCCTAAAGGTATCGGCGCGCTGTACGTCAGCCGCAAGCCGCGTGTTCGCCTTGAAGCGGCCATGCACGGCGGTGGTCACGAACGTGGCATGCGTTCCGGTACTCTGGCGACGCATCAGATCGTCGGCATGGGTGAAGCATTCCGTATCGCCAAGGAAGAAATGGCCGCAGAAAACGTGCGAGTCAAAGCCTTGAGTGATCGCTTCTACAAGCAGGTCGAGCATCTCGAAGAGTTGTACGTCAACGGCAGCATGACTGCTCGGGTGCCGCACAACCTGAATCTGAGCTTCAACTACGTCGAAGGCGAGTCGCTGATCATGGCGCTCAAGGATCTGGCCGTTTCTTCCGGTTCCGCCTGTACTTCCGCGTCGCTTGAGCCGTCCTATGTGCTACGCGCCCTTGGTCGTAATGACGAACTGGCGCATAGCTCGATACGCTTCACCTTTGGTCGTTTCAGTACCGAAGAAGAAATGGACTACGCCGCGCAGAAAGTCTGCGAAGCGGTCACCAAGCTGCGTGCACTTTCGCCGCTATGGGACATGTACAAAGACGGCGTCGACATTTCCAAGATCGAGTGGGCGGCGCACTAATTAAAAGCCGCCTTACAGACAGGCCATGTTCCACCCGTTGTTACGTGGCTTGCAGAGCGGCTCCCTGATAGAGGAATAGCATCATGGCTTACAGCGAAAAGGTCATTGACCACTACGAAAATCCGCGCAACGTCGGCAAGATGAACGCGGAAGATCCAGATGTTGGCACCGGCATGGTCGGCGCTCCTGCTTGCGGCGACGTCATGCGTCTGCAAATCAAGGTCAACGAGCAGGGCGTCATCGAAGATGCCAAGTTCAAGACTTATGGTTGCGGTTCGGCTATCGCCTCCAGCTCTCTGGCTACCGAGTGGATGAAGGGCAAGACTCTGGACGAAGCAGAGACCATCAAGAACACTCAGCTGGCCGAAGAACTGGCTTTGCCTCCGGTGAAAATTCACTGTTCGGTACTCGCTGAAGACGCTATCAAGGCGGCTGTTCGCGATTACAAGCAGAAGAAAGGCCTGCTGTAATAGCAGCGTTTTCTAAAGAAGCTGGTGTGAAGTAATAAGGAGTTCCGATGGCTATCAGCATGACAGAAGCTGCCGCAAATCACGTACGACGCTCCCTTGACGGGCGTGGCAAAGGTGATGGCGTTCGTCTGGGTGTGCGCACCACAGGCTGTTCAGGTCTCGCCTATGTGCTTGAGTTCGTCGATGAGGCGCAAAGCGAAGACAGCGTGTTCGAACTGCACGGCGTCAAGGTGATCATTGACCCGAAAAGCCTGGTCTACCTCGATGGCACCGAGCTTGATTTCGTCAAGGAAGGGTTGAACGAAGGCTTCAAGTTCAACAATCCCAACTCGCGCGGTGAATGTGGCTGCGGCGAAAGCTTCAACGTCTGAGGCTTATTGTGGGTACTCCTTGTCATTTCGCTCTATTCGAGCTTCAGCCGAGCTTTCGCCTCGACCTCGATCAGTTGGCGACGCGCTACCGTGAGCTTGCTCGTGGGGTTCATCCCGACCGTTTTGCGGACGCCTCCGAGCGTGAGCAACGGTTGGCGCTTGAGCGCTCCGCCAGTCTTAACGACGCCTATCAGACACTCAAGAGTGCTCCGAAACGGGCGCGTTATCTGTTAGCGATGCGCGGCGAAGTGCCGCTTGAAGTCACCGTGCACGACCCCGACTTTCTCCTGCAACAGATGCAATGGCGCGAAGAGCTTGAGGATCTGCAGGATGAGGCCGATCTGGCCGGTGTCGCGGTTTTCAAGCGTCGCCTCAAGACTGCTCAGGACGAACTGAACGAAAGCTTCGCTGCCTGTTGGGATGATGCTGCGCAACGCGAACAGGCCGAACGCCTGATGCGGCGCATGCAGTTCCTCGACAAGCTCTCCTACGAAGTGCGCCAGCTTGAAGAGCGCCTCGACGATTAACTCCGTGCTGCTTCTGGCCGCACGCCTGTGAAATTCTGATAAAGCATGGCTCTACTGCAGATCGCCGAACCCGGTCAAAGTCCCCAACCTCATCAGCGTCGTCTGGCGGTGGGTATTGACCTGGGGACTACCAATTCGCTGGTCGCTGCACTGCGCAGTGGCCTTTCCGAACCGCTGGCCGACGCAGAAGGGCAAGTCATTCTGCCGTCTGCCGTGCGCTACCACGCCGATCGCGTTGAAGTGGGGCAGGCTGCCAAAGCTGCCGCTTCGACCGATCCGTTCAACACCGTACTGTCGGTCAAACGCTTGATGGGTCGTGGTCTGTCCGACGTCAAGCAATTGGGCGAGCAGTTGCCTTACCGCTTTGTTGGCGGTGAGTCGCACATGCCGTTCATCGAGACGGTTCAGGGGCCGAAAAGCCCGGTGGAAGTCTCTGCCGATATCCTCAAGGTTCTGCGCCAGCGTGCCGAGCAGGCGCTGGGTGGTGACCTGGTCGGGGCGGTGATCACTGTTCCGGCTTATTTCGATGACGCTCAGCGTCAGGCCACCAAAGATGCCGCCAAGTTGGCAGGTCTTAACGTGCTCCGCCTTCTCAATGAGCCAACTGCTGCGGCCGTGGCTTATGGCCTGGATCAGAGCGCTCAGGGCGTTGTTGCGATTTATGATCTGGGCGGCGGTACGTTCGACATCTCTATTCTGCGTCTCACTGGCGGCGTGTTCGAAGTCCTGGCAACCGGCGGCGACACCGCGCTGGGCGGCGATGACTTCGATCATGCGATTGCGGGCTGGATTGTCAGTGAGGCAGGTTTGTCTGCCGATATCGACCCTTCTGCTCAGCGCAGCTTGCTGCAAGCGGCTTGCAAGGCTAAAGAAGCGCTGACCAGCGAGGCTTCTGTCGACGTTGAGTACGGCGCCTGGAATGGCACGCTGACGCGGCAAGCTTTCGAAACCCTTATCGAGCCAATGGTCGCGCGCAGCCTCAAGTCCTGCCGTCGTGCCGTGCGTGATGCCGGTATTGAGCTGGACGAAGTGGAAGCGGTGGTCATGGTTGGCGGTTCTACGCGTGTCCCGCGCGTGCGGGGCGCTGTGGCTGAATTGTTCGGTCGCCAGCCATTGACGGATATCGACCCGGATCAAGTGGTCGCCATTGGTGCGGCGATCCAGGCGGATACCCTGGCTGGCAATAAGCGTGACGGTGGCGAGTTGCTGCTGCTCGACGTGATTCCACTCTCGTTGGGACTGGAAACCATGGGCGGCCTGATGGAGAAGGTGATTCCGCGCAACACCACGATCCCGGTCGCGCGTGCCCAAGAGTTCACCACCTACAAAGACGGCCAGTCGGCAATGATGATTCATGTGCTGCAAGGCGAGCGTGAGTTGATCAGTGACTGCCGCTCCCTGGCTCGTTTCGAGTTGCGCGGCATTCCGGCCATGGTGGCGGGTGCGGCCAAGATTCGCGTGACGTTCCAGGTGGATGCCGACGGTCTGCTCAGTGTCTCGGCCCGCGAGCTGGGTTCGGGTGTCGAGTCGAACATCCAGGTCAAGCCGTCCTACGGGCTGACCGACGGTGAAATTGCCCGGATGCTCACAGATTCTTTCGCCTACGCCAGCGACGACAAGGTTGCGCGCGTATTGCGCGAGCAGCAGGTTGATGCCCAGCGCCTCGTCGAGGCAGTGGAAGGTGCCCTGGAAGTCGACGGCGAGCGCTTGCTGGATGCTGAAGAGCGCATGGTGATCGACCTGCAGTTGCAGGAATTACGTGAATTGATGCAAGGCACCGATGGCCCCGCCATCGAGCAGCAGACCAAGCTTCTCTCGCAGGTGACCGATGCATTTGCAGCCCGCCGCATGAATATGACGGTAAAAGCCGCTCTGGCGGGGCGCAATCTGAATGATATTGAGGAATAACTGATGCCGCAGCTGATTTTTCTGCCCCATGCCGTGCTGTGTCCGGACGGGCTGGTTGTTGAGGTCGAGCCCGGCACGTCTATTCTCGAAATTGCTCACGAGCATCACATCGAGATTGAAAGTGCCTGTGGTGGTGTTTGTGCCTGCACCACATGCCACTGCGTCATTCGCGAGGGTTTTGCCTCGTTGAATGAAGCGGATGAGCTGGAAGAAGACATGCTGGACAAGGCCTGGGGGCTGGAACCTCAGTCTCGTCTGTCCTGTCAGGCGGTCGTCGGAAATGAAGACCTGACCGTTGAAATTCCGAAGTATTCGCTTAACCATGCGGCCGAAGCGCCGCACTGATCGAGAAGCTGTCATGAGTTACGGTTGGAATGACGTACAACGAATCGCTGAGGAACTGGCCGAGACTCATCCCGGCGTCGATCCTTACTCGGTGGGGTTCACCAAGCTGCAACTGATGATCAAGCAGTTGCCGGAATTCGACGACACCTCTGGCCGCGTCGGCGAGAAAGTGCTCGAAGCGGTTCAGACGCTTTGGGCCGACGAAATCGGCTGATCCAATTTGCACGTTAGGCAATAACCTCAAACCCGCGTATAATTCGCGGGTTTAATTTTTCGCTTTAATCATCGTTTCTGGAGTTACACCATGGCTGTTCAACGTACTTTCTCCATCATCAAGCCTGACGCCGTTGCTAAAAACGTAATCGGCGAGATCACCACTCGTTTTGAAAAAGCCGGTCTGCGCGTCGTTGCTTCGAAACTGAAGCAGCTGTCCAAGGCTGAAGCTGAAGGTTTCTACGCTGAGCACAGCGCTCGTGGCTTCTTCGGCGACCTGGTTGCGTTCATGATCTCCGGTCCTGTTGTTGTTCAGGTTCTGGAAGGCGAAAACGCCATCGCTCTGAACCGTGAGCTGATGGGCGCTACCAACCCTAAAGAAGCTGCTGCCGGCACTATCCGTGCTGACTTCGCTGATTCCATCGACGCCAACGCTGTTCACGGCTCCGATTCCGAAGCAGCCGCTGCTCGCGAAATCTCGTACTTCTTCGCAGCTACAGAGGTAACCGCTCGCTAAGTCCTGGACTAACGAGTGAAGGGTGAATTCATGATTGCAACGACTGGCAAAACAAACCTGTTGGGTCTGACCCAGCTGGAAATGGAAAAATTCTTCGATTCCATCGGGGAGAAGCGCTTCCGTGCCGGTCAGGTCATGAAGTGGATTCACCACTTTGGCGTCGATGATTTCGACGCCATGACAAACGTCAGCAAAGCCTTGCGTGAAAAGCTCAAGGCTTGTGCTGAAGTTCGTGGTCCTGAAGTCGTCAGCGAGGACATCTCCACCGATGGCACCCGTAAGTGGGTGGTGCGTGTGGCGTCCGGCAGCTGCGTCGAGACCGTTTATATCCCCCAGGGCAAGCGCGGCACATTGTGTGTTTCGTCCCAGGCGGGCTGTGCGCTGGATTGCAGTTTCTGCTCTACCGGCAAACAAGGCTTCAACAGCAACCTCACCGCCGCCGAAGTGATCGGTCAGGTGTGGATTGCCAACAAATCCTTTGGCAGCGTCCCGGCTACCGTCGACCGTGCCATCACCAACGTGGTGATGATGGGCATGGGTGAGCCGCTGCTGAACTTCGATAATGTCATTGCCGCCATGCATCTGATGATGGATGACCTGGGGTATGGCATTTCCAAACGTCGGGTGACTTTGTCCACCTCCGGCGTGGTACCGATGATCGACGTGCTGGCTGAGCACATTGATGTCTCGCTGGCGTTGTCGCTGCACGCGCCAAACGATGCGCTGCGCAATCAACTGGTACCGATCAACAAGAAATACCCGCTGAAAATGCTGCTTGAATCCTGCCGTCGCTACATGGCGACTCTGGGTGAGAAGCGCGTATTGACTATTGAGTACACGTTACTCAAGGACGTCAATGATCAGGTCGAACATGCTATTGAAATGATCGAGCTGCTCAAGGATACGCCTTGCAAGATCAACCTGATTCCGTTCAACCCGTTCCCGCATTCTGGTTACGAGCGTCCGAGCAACAACGCGATTCGTCGCTTCCAGGACCAACTCCATCAGGCTGGATATAACGTCACGGTGCGTACCACCCGTGGGGAAGATATCGATGCAGCCTGTGGTCAACTGGTGGGGCAGGTCATGGACCGTACTCGCCGCAGCGAGCGTTACATTGCTGTACGCGAATTGAGTAGCGAGGCGAGTGTGGCTCAAAGCGCCGCGACTCGAACCTGATCGCGAACCTGGCCGAGAGAACCTTAATGTCCGTGCGTGCCGCCCTGCTGCTCTGCTTTATGATCGCGCTGGCTGGGTGTGTGACGTCGGGCAATGTCGATCCCATGAGCACCAGCAAAGGTCGTGACGCCGCGCGCGAGGCCTATGTGCAGTTGGGGATTGGCTATTTGCAGCAGGGGCAGACCGAACGTGCCAAGGTTCCGCTGAAGAAGGCGCTTGAGCTGGACGGTTCCGACGCTGATGCCAACGCAGCACTCGCGTTGGTGTTCCAGGTCGAGATGGAACCGGAGCTGGCCGACCAGCACTTTCAAAAGGCCCTGTCTTCTCGTCGAGGAGACGCGCGCATCCTCAATAACTACGGCAGCTTTCTTTACGAGCAAAAACGCTACAAGGAAGCTTATGAGCGTTTTGAACAGGCCGCCGCCGATAACCTTTATCCTGAGCGCTCGCGGGTTTTCGAGAATCTTGGCATGACTGCGGTGATGCTCGGTGATCGCGAAGCGGCGACGGCGCATTTCACCAAAGCCCTGCGCATGGACCGTATGTTGCCACGCGCATTGCTGGAAATGGCTGAGTTGTCTTACGAAGACAGGCATTATGTGCCCTCGCGTGATTATTACGACCGTTTTAGCCAGCTCAGCGAGCAAAATGCACGTAGTCTATTGCTCGGTACGCGATTGGCAAAAATCTACGATGATCGCAACAAGGCAGCCAGTTTTGGCCTGCAACTCAAAAGACTCTATCCCGGTACGCCGGAATATCAGCAATACCTGTCGGAGCAATGATGAAAGCGGTGCAACCCGAAGTCGTAGCAGCCACTCGCGTCAATCCTGGCGAAACCTTGCGTCAGGCTCGCGAGAATAAAAACTGGTCGCTGCCAGACGTCGCCCAGAGGCTCAATCTCACCGTCACTTCGCTGAGTAACCTCGAGGCTGGCCACTTTGACAAGCTGCCGGGTCATACTTTCGCCCGCGGCTATGTTCGTGCGTACGCCAAAGTCCTGGATCTTGACCAGACTGCACTGGTGACACAATTCGACCAGTACACCGGCACAGACAGCGCAGGCAGCTCGGTGCATGCGTTGGGTCGTATCGAAGAGCCGGTACGCCTGTCGCACAATATTCTGCGAATCGTCAGTCTGCTGTTGCTGGTTGTTCTGGTCGGCGGCGGTTTCTTCTGGTGGCAGGATCAGACGTCCTTGCGTGGCAAGGATTCAGGGCTGAGCCTTGAGCACGTTGAAGTCGAGAGCGCCGATGGCACCACCCAGATTCATCCGCTGGACGAGCCTGAAGATCAGGCCGTCGCCGAAGCGCAAACCTCAGACTCGGCGCCGCTTGCGTTGAATCCAGCAAATCCTGCGAATCCAGCCACCCCGGCTACACAGGTGCCTGCTCAGACCGCGACTGCTCCGTCGTCGACCACCCCGCCTGCCAGCTCAACGGCGACTGCGCCGACGAACAGTGCACCTGCAACTGCCCCGTCAGCTTCCGCTGTTGCGCCTGCGCAATCTGCACCTGCCGCTGCACCTGAGGCAGCTGTTGCCGGTGCGGGTCAGGTGAGCATCTCGTTTACTGCCGATTGCTGGACGCAGGTTACTGACAGCACCGGTAAAGTTTTGTACATGGGCATCAAACACAAAGGCGATAGCCTGGATGTGAGTGGCAAGCCGCCGCTCAATGTCCGTCTGGGTGCTGCAGCCGGTGCTCAGGTCAGCTACAACGGCATGCCTGTCGATGTAGCTCCGTTCACCAGCGGCGCTACCGCTCGCCTGAAACTGGGGCAATAACTCATGCACGGTGAATCTCCGATCAAGCGTCGCGAATCCAGAAAAATCTGGGTGGGCTCGGTTCCGGTAGGGGGCGATGCTCCCATCGCGGTACAGAGCATGACCAACAGCGATACCAATGATGTCGCGGCTACCGTTGCGCAAATCAACCGGCTTGAAGCTGCCGGTGTGGATATCGTTCGGGTTTCCGTCCCGGACATGGACGCGGCAGAAGCTTTTGGCCGTATCAAACAGTTGGTGAAAGTGCCGCTGGTTGCCGACATCCACTTTGATTACCGGATTGCCTTGCGCGTTGCTGAGCTGGGTGTCGATTGCCTGCGTATCAACCCGGGCAATATCGGCCGTGAAGATCGGGTAAGGGCTGTGGTCGATGCTGCCCGTGATCGCGGTATTCCTATCCGTATCGGCGTTAACGCCGGTTCGCTGGAAAAAGACCTGCAAAAGAAATACGGCGAGCCCACGCCAGCGGCGCTTGTAGAGTCAGCGCTGCGCCACGTTGAACACCTGGAACGCCTGAACTTCAAGGACTTCAAGGTCAGTGTGAAAGCTTCCGATGTGTTCATGGCCGTCGAAGCTTACCGCTTGCTGGCCAGGGAAATTGTCCAGCCGCTCCACCTGGGTATTACCGAAGCAGGCGGATTGCGTTCAGGCACAGTGAAATCGGCCGTTGGCCTAGGTATGCTGCTCGCCGAAGGAATTGGGGATACTATCCGCATCTCGCTGGCGGCTGATCCGGTCGAAGAGGTGAAAGTCGGCTACGACATCCTTAAATCGCTGCGCCTTCGTTCTCGTGGGATCAACTTCATTGCCTGCCCGAGTTGCTCGCGGCAGAACTTCGATGTGGTCAAGACCATGAATGAACTGGAAGGGCGGCTTGAGGATTTGCTGGTGCCGCTGGATGTTGCGGTCATCGGTTGCGTGGTAAACGGACCGGGTGAAGCCAAAGAGGCGCATGTAGGCCTGACCGGTGGCACGCCAAATCTGATTTACATCGATGGCAAGCCAGCCCAGAAGCTGACCAATGACAATCTGGTGGATGAGCTGGAACGCTTGATTCGCCAGAAAGCGGCCGAAAAGGTCGAAGCTGACGCAGCCCTTATCGCGCGCGGCTAACCAGAATTGCTAAGGATTTTTTGTGAGTAAGTCTCTGCAAGCCATTCGTGGCATGAACGACATCCTGCCCGATCAGACCCCACTGTGGCGTCATTTCGAAGGCACTGTCTCGCGTTTGCTGGATAACTACGGTTACCGGCAGATTCGCATGCCTATCGTGGAATTCACCGATCTGTTCAAGCGTTCCATCGGTGAAGTAACCGATATCGTCGAAAAAGAGATGTATACCTTTGCTGATCGCAACGGTGACTCCCTGACCCTGCGTCCTGAAGGCACTGCAGCCTGCGTGCGCGCAGTGCTTGAACACGGCATTACCGGTGGCGGTCAGGTTCAGAAATTGTGGTACATCGGCCCGATGTTCCGCCATGAGCGCCCGCAGAAAGGCCGTTATCGTCAGTTTCACCAGATCGGCGTCGAGGTCTTCAATCTGGACGGTCCGGACATCGACGCAGAACTGATCGTGCTGACCTGGCGTCTGTGGGGCCTCCTGGGCATTCGCGACGCGGTGAAGCTCGAACTCAACAGCCTGGGCACCAGTGAAGCGCGTGCGCGCTATCGCGATGCGCTGGTGGAGTTCCTTTCGTCACGCCTCAGCGAGCTGGACGAAGACAGCCAGCGTCGCCTGAAAACCAACCCGCTGCGGGTACTGGATACCAAGAACGCCGACACTCAGGCGCTGCTGGTTGATGCGCCTAAGCTGGCGGACTATCTGGACGACGAGTCTCGCACTCACTTCGAAGGCCTGAAGGCGCGTCTGGATGCTGCGGGCATTCCGTATGTGATCAATCCCAAGCTGGTTCGTGGCCTGGATTACTACAGCAAAACCGTTTTCGAGTGGGTGACCGATCAACTGGGCGCTCAAGGTACAGTCTGCGCGGGTGGCCGTTACGACGGTCTGGTCGAGCAAATGGGCGGCAAGCCTACCAGTGGCGTTGGATTTGCCATGGGTATCGAGCGTCTGGTTTTGTTGCTTGAAACACTCGAGCAGGTTCCAGAAGAAATTTCCCGTCAGGTTGACGTGTACCTGTGTGCCTTCGGCGAAGCTGCCGAACTGGCTGCACTGGCACTGACCGAGCGTGTCCGTGACGAGTTGCCAAACCTGCGCTTGCAGGTGAATGCCGGAGCTGGCAGTTTCAAAAGCCAGTTCAAGAAAGCCGACAAGAGTGGTGCATTGTTTGCGTTGATCCTTGGGGAAGAGGAGCTGGCGCAGCAGATCATCGGTGTCAAACCCCTGCGTGGTCAGGGTGAACAACAAAATATTGCCTGGGATGCTCTGTCCGAGCACCTGGCCTCCTGCGTTGTGCAGGGTTGAAGCTGATTTACAGCCGATTTAGCGAATAGGAGTATTGGGGTGTCAGGTACTGAAGATGATGAACTGGCGGCAATGAAGGACTGGTGGCAGCGCAATGGTAAACCCCTGGTAACGGGTGGTTTGCTGGCGTTGGTAGTGGTGCTTGGCTGGCAGGCCTGGACCAGATACGAAAGCAATCAGTCACAAGGTGCTTCGGCGCTCTACCAGCAATTGCTGGAAACAGCCCTGACGCCAAATGGCCAGGCCGACACGGCCCGTGTTGCTGATATCGCCAACAAGCTCAAGAGCGAGTTCGGCGGTTCTGCCTATGCTCAGTACGGCAGCCTGTTCGTGGCCAAGGTGGCCGTCGACAATGGCAAGCTCGATGACGCAGTAGCCGAGTTGAAACTGGTGACTGACAAGCCGGCCAGCGATACGCTGGGCGAAATCGCTCGTCAGCGTCTGGCTCGCGTACTGGCTGCACAGAACAAGGCTGACGACGCGCTGAAACTGCTCGATGGCGATGCTGAAAAGGCATTCCTGGCCAGCCGTGAAGAACTCAAGGGTGACCTGCTGGTACAGCTGGGCCGCACCGACGAGGCCCATGCTGCATACCAAAAAGCCAAATCCGCGCTGTCTGAAGAAGCGGCCGTAGGTGGCTTACAAATGAAGCTCGACGACCTGGCCAAAGGGGATGCGTGACGTGATCCGTTGGAAACATGCAGCATTGCTGGCCCTGGCCATTTTGGCCGCGGGTTGCAGCAGCAACAGCAAAAAGGAATTGCCACCGGCCGAACTGACCGACTTCAAAGAAGAAGTCGTGCTGCAGAAGCAGTGGAGCCGCTCCATTGGTGAGGGGCAGGGCGAGACCTACAACATGTTGGTTCCGGCTATCGATGGCGACCGTATCTTCGCCAGTGATGTAGAAGGTTACATCGTCTCGATGGACCGAATGAACGGTAATGTCATTTGGGAAAAGGACCTTGAGTTGCCTGTTTCCGGCGCTGTCGGCGTTGGTTACGGCATGCTGATGGTCGGTACCCTGAAGGGCGAAATCGTTGTGCTGGATTCCAGCACCGGTGAAGAGAAGTGGCGCGCTCGCGTGACCAGTGAAGTGCTGGCCCCGCCTGCAACCAATGGTGATGTGGTCGTGGTTCAGACTCAGGATGACCGCGTAGTTGGCTTTGATGCCGCTACTGGTAACCAGCGCTGGATTTACGAAAGCACGCCAGCGGTACTGACCCTGCGCGGTACTGGCGCGCCGATCGTAACCAACCACCTTGCGGTGGCGGGTCTGTCGACCGGTAAAGTGGTTGCACTGGACACCACCAACGGTGTGCCGGTCTGGGAGCAGCGTGTCGCTGTTCCGCAAGGCCGCTCCGAGCTGGATCGCGTCGTCGATATCGACGGCGGTCTGCTGTTGTCCGGTGGTACGTTGTACGTCGCTACCTACCAGGGCCGGGTTGCCGGTCTGGAACTGGAAAGCGGCCGTGTCATCTGGCAGCGCGATGCATCGAGCTACTCCGGTGTCGCCCAGGGCTTTGGTAGCGTTTACGCCAGTCTGGCTTCCGGCACCGTTGAAGGGATCGACGAGCGTTCGTCCTCCGCCTTGTGGAGCAACGAAGCACTTGCCCGTCGTCAACTGGGTTCGCCAGAAGTGTTCTCCAGCTATGTAGCCGTTGGCGACATGGAAGGCTATCTGCACCTGTTGAGCCAGGTTGATGGTCGTTTCGTGGGCCGCGAGCGCATCGACAGTGACGGCCTTCGTGCGCGTCCGTTGGTAGTGGGTGACATGATTTACGTCTACGGCAACAGCGGCAAGCTGGAAGCCCTGACGATCAAGTAATGACTTGAGGCCTGAGCCTCTAGCGACCCCGCTTCGGCGGGGTTTGCAGCGCCTTGCGGTGCTGCCCCGAACTCCGGCCGCTGCCCTGCAGCGGCTTTTGTATTTTCTGAAATAACGAAGTGGAGAGCCGCATGGTTCCCGTAATCGCCCTGGTGGGTCGACCGAACGTCGGCAAGTCCACCTTGTTCAACCGCCTGACCAGGACTCGCGACGCCATCGTCGGCGATCTGTCCGGTCTGACCCGTGATCGCCAATACGGTGAGGCCAAGTGGCAAGGGCGCTCCTACATTCTGATCGACACCGGCGGTATCTCCGGTGATGAACACGGTATGGACGAAAAGATGGCCGAGCAGTCGCTGCTGGCCATCGAAGAAGCTGATGTCGTTCTGTTCCTCGTTGATGCGAAGGCTGGCTTTACTGCCGCTGACCAGATGATTGGCGAGCACTTGCGCAAACGTGGCAAGCGCTCCTACGTGGTAGCCAACAAGGTCGACAACATCGACCCGGAAATGGCCCGCGCCGAATTCGCGCCACTGGGGATGGGTGATGCCATTCCGGTCGCCGGTGCTCACGGTCGCGGCATCAGCCAGATGCTGGAAATCGCCCTCAGCCAGTTCCCGAAAGACGAAGGGGAAGAGGATGAGGAAGGCGAAGCCGAGGTGGTTGCGGAAGGCCAGGAAGCCAAGCGCATCCCTGGTCCTAGCGAAAAAGACGGTATCAAGATCGCCATCATTGGTCGCCCTAACGTCGGCAAGTCGACACTGGTCAACCGCATGCTGGGTGAAGATCGGGTTATCGTTTATGACGAGCCGGGCACCACCCGCGACAGTATCTATATCCCGTTCGAGCGTAACGACGAGAAGTACACGCTGATCGATACGGCCGGTGTGCGTAAACGCGGCAAGATCCACGAGGAAGTTGAAAAGTTCTCGGTGGTGAAAACCCTGCAAGCCATCAAGGACGCCAACGTGGTGATCTTTGTCATGGACGCTCGCGAAGGCGTGGTCGATCACGACTTGAACCTGCTGGGCTTCGCCCTGGAAGCAGGTCGCGCACTGGTTATCGCGCTGAACAAATGGGACGGCATGGTCCCGAGCGAGCGTGACTATGTGAAGACCGAGCTTGAGCGCCGGTTGTTCTTCGTCGACTTCGCTGACATTCACTTCATTTCGGCACTGCACGGCACTGGCGTGGGCAACCTGTACCAATCGGTGCAGAACTCCTTCAAGTCTGCAGTGACCCGTTGGCCAACCAGCCGTCTGACGCAGATTCTCGAAGATGCGGTCAGCGAGCATGCGCCACCAATGGTGGGCAGCCGTCGTATCAAGCTGCGTTACGCTCACTTGGGTGGTGCTAACCCGCCGTTGATCGTGATCCACGGTAACCAGGTCGAGAAAGTACCGAAGTCTTACGTCCGGTATCTGGAAAATACCTACCGCCGCGTGCTGAAACTGGTCGGTACGCCGATCCGTATCGAGTTCAAAGGCGGCGAGAACCCGTACGAAGGCAACAAGAACACGCTGACAGACCGCCAGGTCAACAAGAAGCGTCGAATGATGTCGCACCACAAGAAAGCCGACAAGAAGCGCAGAGACAAGCGCTGATTGGTGTGTAGGACCGGCTTTAGCCGGGAGGAGGGCGTTACATTCTCGACATCTTCTTGTTTGGGACATCGCTCTCCCGGCTAAAGCCGGTCCTACGGGGTCTGGGGGATTTACTCGCTGATTGTGTAAAAAGCTTTCTCAATAAAAGGCGCTAATCGCGCCTTTTTTTATGCGCGCGCTATGGGCTATCCTGCCTGACCCGTGCCACCGTGGAGCCGGGCGTACAGCAGGAACAAGGCCCCATGATTGACAGCAAGTTGCCCAATGTTGGCACCACTATTTTTACCGTCATGTCCCAGCTCGCCGCTGAGACGGGCGCGATCAACCTGTCCCAGGGTTTCCCCGATTTCGATGGTCCCCAAGCGCTGCGCGATGCATTGAGTCGTCACGTCGCCGAAGGTCATAACCAATATGCACCCATGACCGGCTTGCCAGCGCTGCGCCAACAGGTCGCGGCAAAGATCTCTCGCTGCTATGGCCGTCAGGTTAATGCCGACACCGAAATCACCATTACTCCGGGCGCTACTCAGGCCATTTTCTGTGCAATTCAGGCAGTCATTCGGTCCGGCGACGAAGTGATCGTATTCGATCCTTGCTACGACAGTTACGAACCCTCGGTCGAGCTGGCGGGTGGGCGCTGCGTGCATGTGCAACTCGATTTGAATGATTTCTCCATCGACTGGCAAAAGCTTGGCGATGCGCTGAGCCCACGCACCCGGATGATCATCATCAACAGCCCGCATAACCCGAGCGGTGCACTGATCAGTCGCTCTGAACTGGATCAACTGGCTGCACTGATCGCCAACCGGGATATCTACCTTGTCAGCGACGAGGTCTATGAGCATCTGGTATTCGATGGCGTTCAGCACGTCAGCATCCTGAGCCATGAAGAGCTGTATCAACGCTCCTTTGTAGTCAGTTCATTCGGCAAGACTTACCACGTTACAGGCTGGAAAACCGGCTACGTAGTAGCGCCGCCCGCACTAAGTGCCGAATTGCGCAAGGTCCATCAGTACGTCAGTTTCTGTGGTGTCACGCCGTTGCAATGGGCCTTGGCTGACTTCATGGCTGAGCAGCCTGAACACGTTGAAGAGTTGCCTGGTTTTTATCAGGCCAAACGTGATTTCTTCTGCGATCAATTGCAGGGTTCACGCTTTACGTTCGATCGTGTCGGCGGCACCTACTTTCAGCTTGTGAACTACGCGCAAATCCGCCCCGACCTCAACGATGTCGAGATGTCGCTGTGGATGACCCGCGAACATGGTGTCGCGAGTATTCCCGTTTCGGTCTTTTACCAAAACCCACCCGAAGGTCAGCGCTTGATCCGGTTGTGCTTCGCAAAACGTGAGGAGACGCTGCGTCAGGCGGCGGAAAAACTATGCGCGATCTGAGTGAACTGCCGAACCTGAACGTAGCGCTGGTGCAGACCTCTTTGGTCTGGCATGACCGCAAGGCCAACCTTGAGCACTTCGCCATGCTCCTGGCGCCGGTCAAGGGCGCTGACCTGGTGATCCTGCCGGAAATGTTCACCACGGGGTTCTCCATGGACTCTGAGACTCTGGCCGAGCCGGAAGCCGGTCCGACATCCAGATGGATGCTGGAGCAGGCCAGGCTGCTGGATGCGGTTATCACCGGTAGCGTTATCGTCAAAGCAGCTGATGGCAGTCATCGCAATCGGCTGTTGTGGGCGCGACCGGATGGTGAGTTGCTGCACTACGACAAGCGTCATCTGTTTCGCATGGCGGGTGAGCATGAGCATTACAGCCCAGGCGAGCGTCAGGTGCAGTTTGAGCTCAAGGGATGGCGTGTGCGTCCGCTGATCTGCTACGACCTGCGTTTTCCCGTCTGGAGCCGGGATGCCCAGCACACCGATTTGCTGCTCTACACCGCGAACTGGCCGGGTGCCCGACGCATGCACTGGAACCGTCTGCTGCCTGCACGGGCAATCGAGAACCTGTGTTACGTAGCCGCCGTGAATCGGACCGGGACCGACGGTAAAGGCTTTGCTTATACCGGTGACAGTCAGGTGCTCGATTTTCAGGGTGAAAGCCTGTTCAACGCCGGGGAGGCCGATGGCGTTTTCGAGGTCACGCTGAATGCCGCGGACCTGGCGGCTTACCGGACAAAGTTTCCGGCTCATCTCGATGCCGATACATTCGAGATACACTAAATCCGTTCAGCACAGGTGGAGCATGTCGATATAACAGACAGAGATGACTCAATGTTTCTATCTGGAGATCGACATGACCACCATCAACACATCGTCCCTCAACACCTACGCAAGTTCCTTCAGCGTCACTATCAAGAAAGACGACGCGGCGACTGCTGCTGCCAGTTCGGACGCCACGGCTGCGACGGGCGATGAAGCCGGCACAGACAGCTCCAAAGTCGCTGCTGGTGGTGCAGCTGCGGGTGGAGGTGCGGCGGGAAGTTCGACTTCCGACAGCACTCAGGAAAGTATCAAGAAGCTGCAAGAGCAGATCGAGAAAACCGAGAAGCTTTTGAAAGAGCAACAACAGCAATTGGCCGCTGCGCAAAACAGTAATGGTACCCCTGAGGAAAAAGCTCAGAAGGCCATGGCGATTCAGGCACAGATTTCCAGTACCAACGCGACACTTGCTTCGCAAGAAGCTGCTTTGGTGCAACTGACCACATCTGGCGGTATCGACACGACGGCCTGATGATAGCTGCACCGCACTTATAGACTGGCTTTCGCCACGTTGAAACGCCTTGAGGCTTTGTTGCTTCCGGGCGGTTTGTGCTGCGTGTCACAAAATCCTGTGCAGTAGCTTCAGTTCTGCCTTGGGCGGCCGATAACGCGCATAACCGCTCAGGAGTCGACCATGACTACAATCAATACCAGTTCTTTGGGTCTCTACCCTGCAACGCTGACTGCCACCATCAAAAGCAATGCAGATGCCAAGGCCAGTGAAACCGAGTCTGGCGATTCGGTCCCGAGCAAAATCAATGTCGATTTGCGCGGCAACGTCTACCAGACTGACGACACCAAAGCAGGTGCCGCAGCGCCATCGAGC
Source organism: Pseudomonas folii (assembly GCF_014357575.1). GTDB lineage: Bacteria > Pseudomonadota > Gammaproteobacteria > Pseudomonadales > Pseudomonadaceae > Aquipseudomonas > Aquipseudomonas folii. The sequence goes on from NZ_JACONW010000017.1 coordinate 52,478, forward strand.
CCGGCCGATGAGGCCATCGCGAATTTGCAGAAGCAGATAAAAGAGGTTCAGAAGCAGCTATTGCGTGAACAGCAGCAACTGGCTGCGGCTCAGAACAGTAAAGGTTCCGAGACCGAAAAGGCTTCCCGAATCATGGCGATCCAGCAGCAGATTTCAGGTACCTCTGCGCAATTGGCAACCTTGCAGGCTTCGCTGCTCGAATTGATGAAAGGCAATATTAAAACGACCGCCTGATACTTGCGCTTAAACAAAAAGGCCCTGAAGCTTTCACTTCAGGGCCTTTTTTGTTGCGTCGGGAAGCAGGCGTGGGCCTTGTAGGACCGGCTTTAGCCGGGAGGACATTAGTCCCGACAACGAACTTGCATCGACTGTGCTGGAGTTCTCCCGGCTGAAGCCAGTCCTACAGAGATATCTCTCAACCAGAAGTTGTACTTAACCTCTTGGCGGCGGGTTGCCGCCAAAAGGTATAGCGCTTATGCAGCCTTCGCTTCTGCCTGACTCAACGAACGGTTCAGTGCGCTGAACAGTGCCTTGAAGCTCGCGGTGGTGATGTTCTCATCGACACCCACACCGTGGACCGCACGATCACCGTTCACACGCAGCTCGATGTAGGCAGCGGCTTTGGCCGTGGTGCCTGCGCCGATGGCGTGCTCGTTGTAGTCCATGATTTCCACGCCAATCGGCAGGCTCGATACCAGCGCTTCCAGTGCGCCGTTGCCTTTGCCTTTCCAGCGCTGGGTTTCATCGTTGACGCTGACTTCGGCGTCCACTGCACTGGTGTTGTTCTCTTCCTGCAGGCGGTGGCTGATCAGCGCGTAAGGCTTATTGGCCTGCAGGTATTCACGCTTGAACAACGCGTAGATCTGCTGGGCGCTCATTTCCAGGCCCAGACGATCGGTTTCGCCCTGAACCACCTGGCTGAACTCGATCTGCATGCGACGGGGCAGGGAGATGCCGTATTCCTGTTCCAGCAAGTAGGTGATGCCGCCTTTGCCGGACTGGCTGTTGACGCGGATCACCGCCTCATAGCTGCGGCCGATATCAGCCGGGTCGATTGGCAAGTAAGGCACTTCCCACAGCGCATCGTCTTTCTGCTGGGCAAAGCCTTTGCGGATTGCATCCTGGTGCGAGCCGGAGAATGCAGTGTGAACCAGGTCGCCGACGTAAGGTGCACGTGGGTGAACCGGAATCTGATTGCACTCCTCAACCACTTTACGCACGCCGTCGATATCGGAGAAGTCCAGTTGCGGGTCCAGACCCTGGGTGTACATGTTCAGAGCCACGGTCACCAGATCCACGTTACCGGTACGTTCGCCGTTACCGAACAGGCAGCCTTCAACACGATCTGCGCCCGCCATCAGACCCAGCTCTGTAGCGGCAATGCCAGTACCACGGTCGTTGTGGGTGTGCAGGCTGATGATCACGCTGTCACGACGATTGATGTTGCGGCAGAACCATTCGATCTGGTCGGCGTAGATGTTCGGGGTGGCAACTTCAACCGTGGCAGGCAGATTGAGGATGACCTTGTTCTCAGGCGTCGCATTCCAGACTTCGATGACCGCGTCACAGACTTCCTTGGCGAAGTCCAGCTCAGTGGCGCTGAAGGTCTCCGGAGAGTATTCGAAGGTCCACTGGGTTTCAGGCTGTTCTGCTGCGTATTTCACAAACAGCTTGGCGGCGCTGACTGCGATTTCCTTCACGCCTGCCTTGTCCTGATTGAAGACAATGCGTCGGAACGACGGGCTGGTGGCGTTATACAGGTGAACGATGGCCTTCTTCGCGCCGCGCAGTGATTCGAAGGTGCGGGCAATCAGGTCTTCACGGCCCTGGGTCAGCACTTGAATAGTGGTGTCGTCCGGGATGTGGCCGTCTTCGATCAGTGTACGTACGAAGTCAAAGTCGGTCTGCGAAGCTGCCGGGAACGACGCTTCGATTTCCTTGACGCCGACGTTGACCAGAGTCTTCCAGAAACGCAGCTTTTTCACCGCATCCATAGGCTCGATCAGGGATTGGTTGCCGTCACGAAGGTCCGAGCTGCACCAGATCGGCGCCGCAGTGATGGTCTTGGAAGGCCAGGTGCGGTCAGGCAGATCAATGGTCGGGAAAGCACGGTACTTCTTCGAGGGATCTTTGAGCATTGGCATCGGAGCGAATCCTTTGGGTACTTATTTTGTATGGGCCGGGAGAAGGCGGCCAACCGATAAAGCGAAAGGCGGGGTGAGGCACATCGATCTAGCCTGGCAGTCGTGCACTGACCAGGCTGAGACAGCGATGTTGCCGCAACAAAATGAGGGTTTGAGAGGTTTTCATAAGGCCAACCGTACTCATTAGGGTGAAAGTTGGCAAGCAGTTGAAAAAAATTGAGAGAAGTTCTCTGGAATCGGATTTTTGTGGTTGTTTATGGTTGACGCTTTGAGGATTTGGATTTTTTATTGCGCAAGTTCGTTTCCTTGTAGGAGCTGCCGCAGGCTGCGAAACGATGTGACAGACAAAATGGCTTCGCAGTCTGCGGCAGCTCCTACAGAAAATTCTTACGGCTGAAACGCGCCAATGAATATCGCTGGATCAACCCGGGCATCGTTCAGGCTGACGTTCCAGTGCATGTGCGGGCCTGTGGCTCGTCCGGTTGAGCCAACGCGACCCACCACACCACCGCGAGGCACTGCATCGCCGACTTTCACGTCGATCTTCGACATGTGGCAGAACATGCTGATGAAGCCCTGACCGTGGTCGACAAATACCGTATTGCCGTTGAAAAAGTAATTCCCGGTCAGGATCACTTTACCTGCCGCAGGCGCCTTGATCGGCGTCCCCGCCGGGACCGCGAAGTCCAGCCCTGAATGGGGATTGCGCTCTTCGCCGTTGAAGAACCTGCGTACGCCGAACTTACTGGAGAGCGGACCGGCTACGGGTTTGTCCAGCGCCAGGTTGCTCGGCGTGCCGGGGCTGAAGCTGCGATAGGCCTTCAACTGCTCGGCCAGTTCGCCATCGATGCGTTTCAGGTCATCCGGATTGGGATTGACCTGACGCTGATTTCTCAGAGTGATGCGTTGCTCCGGGTACTTCTTGTTGCCGACGACAAAGTTCAGGGTGCGATTGCCGCTGGCATCTTTTGCTATCAACTTCTGCGCGCCTGGTTTAACCGTCAGAGGCACGCCGACAATCGCCAGCCAGCGAACGCCCTGTTCCTTGACCACCAGGACCGGTTTGCCGTCGTACGTGGCGGTTGGTGCCTGCGCGGCATTACCCAGATCAACCACTGCGACACCTCCGGGCACCGGCTTGTTCAGCAGACGGGTGATGTAACTGTCAGCGTGGGCGGGCAGGCACAGGCAAAGAGCGAACACGGGGGCAAGAAAACGCAGCATCAATAATCAATCCAGAAGAGAAAGGGTGACAGGCGTCAGGTGATTGTCTTCGACCCGCACTTGCAGTTCGCCTTCGCCAAGTCGGGCGGTCAGACGCTGGCCGGTGCGTGTTTGTGCTGCGTTGCGAATCGCATGACCGCGCTCGTCGAGCAAAATGCTGTAACCCCGACCCAGCGTCGCCAGCGGGCTGACCACTTGCAGGGTTTGTACCTGGGTTTGCAATTGCAGACGGCGGGTTTTCAGCGTGTCGCGCATGGCTTTGGGCAGACGCTCAGCCAGCACGTCCAGACGCTGGCGCAGAAAAGCCAGGGTTCGGCCGGGATGCTGTGCGGCGAGACGGCTTTCCAGATGAGCGAGCCTGACTTGCCGCTTATGCGTTTGCTGCTCGAAGGCTCGGCGCATGCGCATGTCCAGATCATCCAGACGTTGCGCTTGCTGACGCAGGCGTTCGCCTGGATGTCGTAAACGACGGGAAACACCTTCCAGACGCAAGCGCTCACGCATCAGCTTGTCTTTTATACGGCTGACCAATCGACGATGCAGGTTGTCCACCCGGCGATGCAGGTCGCTGGAGTCGGGGGCCAGCAGCTCAGCGGCGGCGGAGGGCGTCGGTGCGCGCACGTCCGCCACAAAGTCGCTGATGGACACATCGGTTTCATGGCCGACGGCACTGACGATAGGCGTAACGCAGGCGTCGATGGCGCGAGCCACTGCTTCTTCGTTGAAGCACCAGAGGTCCTCCAGCGAGCCGCCACCGCGTGCCAGGATCAACGCATCGAAACCGCGTGCATCTGCCAGCTTTAAAGCACGGACAATCTGGTTGATGGCTTCGCGGCCTTGAACTGCGGTCGGGATCAGCGTGAGTTCCACCTGGGGCGCACGACGCCGGAAGACGCTGATGATGTCGCGGATCACGGCGCCGGTCGGCGAGCTGATAATCCCGATGCGCTGCGGGTGAAGGGGCAGGGCGACTTTGCGCTCGGCGCTGAACAAGCCTTCGGCGCTGAGCTTTTCTTTCAGTGCATCGAAAGCAAGCCGCAGCGCGCCGTCACCCGCAGGCTCTACGGTATCGAGAATCAACTGATAGTCGCCGCGCCCTTCAAACAGCGAAACCTTGCCCCGTACCTTGACCTGCAAGCCATCCTTCAACGCCTGACGAACTCGCGCTGCGCTTTGCCGGAACAGTGCGCAACGGACCTGAGCCCCCGAGTCCTTCAAGGTGAAGTACACATGACCGGATGCCGGGCGCGACAGGTTGGAGATTTCGCCCTCGACCCAGATATTGCTGAACACGTCCTCCAGCAACACCCGGGCACGGCCGTTGAGCTGGCTGACAGTAAGGACTTCCCGGTCGAGGCCGAGTCTTGCGAAGGGGTCTTTGATCATGGTGGGCATGATAAAGGCAATGCACAGCAAGCGCACGACGGGAAATACATCTCTGCCTGAA
>NZ_JACONW010000170.1 GCF_014357575.1 Pseudomonas folii
CACAGGATCAAGTACTCCAGATCCTCGGCGCTACCGCTTCCCGGCCCAACAGCGCCGGGCGCAGCAGTTTCCACAGTTCGATCATCCAGGCCCGGGCATGCAGCGCCTCGTCAGCCAGGCAGCGGGCAACCAGCAAACCGGGCAGTTGGGTCAAATCACCGCGTACCAGATTGGGCACCGCGCGGCAGGCCTCAAGCAATTCGCTGTCAATGTTGCCGGTGACCAGCAACGTGCCAAATACGGTTTTGCCATCCAGACCAATCGGTGAGTCGAGCAAGCCGTCGCCACCGATGATGCGTTGCCGTTCATGCCACAGCAACTTGCCGTCGCGGCGCACATCCAGATGCGCCTGAAAATGCCCGGTCTTGAAGCTCTCGCCGCTCGCCGGTCTACCCAGCGCCACGACGTCCCAGTAAAGCAGCCGCGCATCGCCTTGCAGATCGATGCGAGTGGTCAGTTCGGCCTGTGCGGCACTGAACACGATGGTTTCCTGGGGCAGCCATTCCAGTGTCGCTCCCGGCGCAACGCTCAGATCAAGTTGCTGATAAGCCGGACCTGCCGCGCGATACCACTTGGCTGCGCCGGGGCTGGTCAGTTGTGCCCAGGCATCGGGGCCGACGCTGGCGCTGATGTCCAGTCGGTCACCACCGGCTATTCCGCCGGGCGGATGAACAATAATGTGCTGACAAACTTGCGGACCTTCGGCGTAAAGGTGTTTTTGCACCCGCAGGGGGCCTTTGTGGCGGCGCTGCGTGGGGCGCGTGCTGTCGCCAAAACGCCCATAGCCCAGCTCCAGCTCGGCATGCCAGCTGGGCGTGAACAATGCGGTGTGGGCGGGAAGATTCATTGGCTCGCTGTCGTTCTGTTCAAAGTTTGCACCTTAACGGATACCACTCAGATGGTCACCAGACCACGCACGCCTTCGGCTTCCATATTCTCGCCACGGCCTTGCTGAACAATCTCGCCACGGGACATCACTAGATACTGATCGGCCAGTTCGGCGGCAAAGTCGTAAAACTGTTCAACCAGCAGGATAGCCATGTCGCCTCGTTCCGCGAGCTTCTTGATCACCACGCCGATTTCCTTGATCACCGACGGCTGAATACCTTCGGTGGGTTCGTCGAGAATCAGCAAGCGTGGACGGCTGGCCAACGCACGACCAATCGCCAGTTGCTGCTGTTGACCACCGGACAGATCGCCGCCGCGCCGATGTTTCATCTGTAGCAATACCGGGAACAGCTCATAAATGAATGCCGGGACTTCCTTGGCTTCAGAGCCGGGGAATCGAGACAGACCCATCAGCAGATTTTCTTCCACGGTCAACCGGCCGAAGATTTCCCGGCCCTGTGGCACGTAAGCGATCCCGGCATGCACCCGTTGATGCGGCTTGAAGCCGGTGATGGCCTTGCCTTCCCACTGCACGGCGCCTTCTTTGGCCGGCAGCAGGCCCATTAGCACCTTGAGCAACGTGGTCTTGCCCACGCCGTTGCGGCCCAGCAGGCACGTCACTTCGCCGACCTTCACATCAAAGGACAGCCCGCGCAGGATGTGGCTACCGCCGTAGTACTGATGGAGCTTTTCGACTTGAAGCATGTTCGTTTCCCAAGCAAATGGATAACGGTAGGAGCGAACTTGTTCGCGAGGCGTCAGACCAGACAACGACTGTGGATCTGAAATCACCTCGCGAACAAGTTCGCTCCTACCGAGGGAGCTAGCGGCCCAAATACACTTCGATGACTCGTTCATCCGCCTGCACATCCGTCAGCGAGCCTTCGGCCAATACGCTGCCCTGATGCAAAACGGTGACGTGGTCGGCAATGGAGCCTACGAAGCCCATGTCATGTTCCACCACCATCAGCGAATGCTTGACCGCCAGGCTCTTGAACAGCTCGGCGGTGAATTCGGTTTCAGCATCGGTCATGCCTGCCACAGGCTCGTCGAGCAGCAATAGTTGCGGGTCCTGGACCAGCAGCATGCCGATCTCCAGAAACTGTTTTTGACCATGCGAAAGCAGACCGGCCGGGCGTTGCATGGACGACGTGAGGCGTATGGTTTCCAGCACTTCATCGATGCGGTCGCGCTGTTCGCCACTGAGTTTTGCTCGCAGGCTGGCCCACACCGACTTGTCGGTCTTCTGCGCCAATTCCAGATTTTCGAACACGCTCAAGGCTTCGAATACCGTGGGCTTCTGAAACTTGCGGCCGATGCCCGCCTGAGCAATTTCCACTTCGCTCATCTGCGTCAGGTCCAGGGTTTCACCAAACCAGGCCTTGCCGTGACTCGGACGGGTCTTGCCGGTGATCACGTCCATCAGCGTGGTTTTACCCGCGCCGTTGGGGCCGATGATGCAACGCAGTTCGCCTACGCTGATGTACAGGTTCAGATCGTTAAGGGCTTTGAAACCATCGAAACTGACGCTGATGTCTTCCAGCGTGAGGATGGTGCCGTGGCGAGTGTTCAGTCCTTTGCCGACGCTTTGACCGAGGCCAATAGCATCACGGCTGGTGCCAGCATCAGCGTTGGGATCAAGGATAGGTTCGAGCATGAACGCCGGTGTCGGAGTGGTTTTCATTGTTCGCTCCTCTTCTTGAGCAAACCGATCACGCCCTTAGGCAGATACAGCGTGACGATGATGAACAGTGCGCCGAGGAAGAACAGCCAGTATTCCGGGAAGGCCACGGTGAACCAGCTCTTCATGCCGTTCACGAGACCTGCGCCCAGCAACGGGCCAATCAGCGTGCCGCGACCACCCAGGGCAACCCAGACGGCGGCTTCGATGGAGTTGGTCGGTGACATTTCGCTCGGGTTGATGATGCCGACTTGCGGCACATACAACGCGCCAGCCAGGCCGCAGAGCACCGCGCTCAGCACCCAGACGAACAGCTTGAAGCCGCGCGGGTCGTAACCGCAGAACATCAGGCGGTTCTCGGCATCGCGCAAGGCGGTCAGCACTCGGCCGAACTTGCTCTGCGCCAGACGCCAGCCCACATACAGGCTCGCCACCAGCAGAATCACCGTCGCCAGAAACAGCGTGGCGCGGGTGCCTTGCGAACTGATGCTGAAACCGAGAATGCTGCGGAAATTGGTGAAGCCGTTGTTGCCGCCAAAACCGGTTTCGTTGCGGAAGAACAGCAGCATGCCAGCGAAGGTCAGGGCCTGGGTCATGATCGAGAAATACACGCCTTTGATCCGCGAGCGGAAGGCGAAGAAACCGAACACCAGCGCCAGCAAACCCGGCGCCAACACCACAAGACACAGGGCCCACAAGAAGTTATCGGTGCCCGCCCAATACCACGGCAGTTCGGTCCACGACAGGAAGGTCATGAATGCGGGCAAGCCATCGCCTGCGGCTTCGCGCATCAGGTACATGCCCATGGCGTACCCACCCAGGGCGAAGAACAGACCGTGCCCGAGGGACAGCAAACCGGCGTATCCCCAGACCAGATCCAGCGCCAGCGCTACGATGGCGTAGCAGAGAATCTTGCCCACCAGCGTCAGGGTGTAGGCCGAGACCTGAAAGCTGTTATCGGCGGGCAGCAAGGACAAAAGGGGCATTGCCAGCAGAATGGCGAGCACGACCAGGCCAACCGCCACAGTACCCTTGGGGCCGACTTTTTGTGCGGCCGTGACCATCAATGGTTGGTTCATTAGTCGATCACCCGTCCTTTCAATGCGAAGAGGCCTTGCGGACGTTTCTGGATAAACAGAATGATCAGCGCCAGGATCAGGATCTTGCCCAATACGGCACCGATTTGCGGTTCGAGAATCTTGTTGGCGATGCCCAGACCGAAGGCCGCCATGACGCTACCGGCCAGTTGTCCGACGCCGCCGAGCACCACCACCAGGAACGAGTCGATGATGTAGCTCTGGCCCAAATCCGGGCCGACGTTGCCGATTTGACTCAGGGCGACGCCGCCCAGCCCGGCAATGCCTGAGCCAAGCCCGAAAGCCATCATGTCGATGCGCCCGGTCGGCACGCCGCAGCAGGCGGCCATATTGCGGTTCTGGGTCACAGCGCGCACGTTCAGGCCCAGGCGGGTCTTGTTCAGCAACAGCCAGGTCAGCACCACCACAAACAGCGCAAACGCGATGATCACGATGCGGTTGTAGGGCAGCACCAGATTGGGCAGGACCTGAAACCCGCCCGACAGCCATTCAGGGTTGGCGACTTCAACGTTCTGCGCACCGAAGGCCAGACGCACCGCCTGGATCAGCATCAGGCTGATGCCCCAAGTGGCGAGCAGGGTTTCCAGTGGGCGGCCATACAGGTGACGGATCACCGTGCGCTCCAATGCCATGCCGATGGCCGCCGTGACGAAAAACGCCACTGGCAGGGCAATCAGCGGGTAATACTCGATAGCGCCCGGCGCGTAACGCTGAAACATCAGCTGCACGACATACGTGGAGTAAGCCCCGAGCATCAGCATTTCGCCGTGGGCCATGTTGATGACCCCCAGCAAGCCGAAGGTGATTGCCAGACCGAGCGCCGCGAGCAGCAGGATCGAGCCCAGCGACATGCCGCTGAAAGCCTGACCGAGGATTTCGCCGATCATCAGTTTGCGCTTCACTTGCGCCAGGCTGGTTTCGGCTGCGATACGCACGCTGGTATCAGTTTCCACGCCCGGCGCCAACAAGGTTTCCAGACGCGTACGGGCCAACGGTTCACCGGTTTCGCCCAGCAAGCGCACAGCCGCCAGACGCACCGTCGGACTGGTGTCGACCAGTTGCAGATTGGCCAGTGCGAGTGTCAGTGCGTCATGTACGTCATCGTCTTTTTCATCGGCGAGCCGTACGCTCAGGAACGGCAACTGCGCGGGACGGGCGCTTTTTTGCAATTGCTGCGCGGCAGCCAGACGTACTTTCGCATCGTCGGCCAACAGTTGATTGCTGGCCAGTGCGGTTTCTATCAAGCCACGCAGGCGGTTATTCAGGCGCAGTTTGCGCGGTTCATCGGTTGTCGGGGTATCAGCATCGACCGCGACGTAGTTGTCGCCGGTTTCGATAAAGGCGCGTTTGTTGCCATCCGCAGCAACGCGACCTTCCTGCAAGGCTTTGATCAGTTCGATGCGCCCCGCAACAGGCTGGGCAGCCCAGCTCTCAAGGAGTTCGGCTTGTTGTGCGGAACTGGCCGCTACGAAATCACCGGCATCGCTGGCCTGTGCCGCCATGGGCAGCAGCAGGGCGAGGGTGAAGATGAGGCGGTACAGAATGTTGGGCATGGCAGGTGTCCTGAAAGCGTCCGCATGAGTTGCGCGGAAACGGTAGGAGCCAACTTGTTGGCGAGACAGGCGGCGCGGTGCCGTGTAAGTCGCCTCGCGAACAAGTTCGCTCCTACCGGGAGGTGTGACCTCAGATGCTTAGTTACTCTTCACCGCATGATCCGGCTTCTTGTCGTTACCCGGGATGTACGGGCTCCATGGCTGGGCGCGGATCGGCTCTTTGGTCTGCCAGACGACGTTGAACTGACCGTTGTCCTCGACTTCGCCGATCATCACGGGTTTGTGCAGGTGATGGTTGGTCTTGTCCATGGTCAGGGTGAAGCCTGATGGGGCGGCGAAGGTCTGACCGGCCATGGCTTCGCGGACTTTATCCACGTCGGTGGACTTCGCTTTCTCCACCGCTTGCGCCCACATGTGGATGCCCACGTAAGTGGCTTCCATCGGGTCGTTGGTCACCGCCTTGTCTGCGCCCGGCAGGTTTTTCTTCTTGGCGTAGGCTTTCCAGTCAGCGACGAACTTGGTGTTGACCGGGTTCTCTACCGACTGGAAGTAGTTCCAGGCGGCCAGGTGACCCACCAGCGGTTTGGTGTCGATACCGCGCAGTTCTTCTTCGCCCACGGAGAAGGCCACAACCGGTACGTCGGTAGCCTTCAGGCCCTGGTTGGCCAACTCTTTGTAGAACGGCACGTTGGAGTCGCCGTTGACGGTAGAGATGACAGCCGTCTTGCCGCCCGCAGAGAACTTCTTGATGTTGGCAACGATGGTTTGGTAATCAGCATGACCGAACGGGGTGTAGACCTCTTCGATGTCCTTGTCCGCTACACCTTTGGAGTGCAGGAACGAGCGCAGAATCTTGTTGGTGGTGCGCGGGTAAACGTAGTCGGTACCCAGCAGGAAGTAACGCTTGGCAGCGCCGCCGTCCTCGCTCATCAGGTACTCGACCGCGGGAATCGCCTGCTGGTTAGGCGCTGCGCCGGTATAAAACACGTTGGGCGACATTTCTTCGCCTTCGTACTGAACCGGGTAGAACAGCAAGCCGTTGAGCTCTTCGAATACTGGCAGAACGGATTTGCGTGACACCGAGGTCCAGCAGCCGAATACCACGGCAACCTTGTCCTGAGTCAGCAACTGGCGGCCCTTTTCTGCGAACAACGGCCAGTTGGACGCCGGGTCGACGACCACGGCTTCCAGCATTTTGCCGTTGACGCCGCCCTTGGCGTTGATTTCGTCGATGGTCATCAACGCCATGTCTTTGAGCGATGTTTCGGAGATAGCCATGGTGCCCGACAGCGAATGCAGAATGCCGACCTTGATGGTCTCGGCAGCCTGGACGGTCCATGTGAGCCCCATCGCAGCGATGGATGCGGAAAGGGTAAAGGCTTTTATCAGACTGCGACGCTTCATTGGGCTAGCTCCGTTATTGGTATTCGATGGGGCGCACGAGATAACGCATATCTGATTGCTGTTTAGCAAAGGCTGGGCCAAGGCACGAAATAGCCCACCCGAACAGGAAACTGTCCGGGTGGGCAGGAAATGAACGCACCAGCGTGGAACTTATTTGCCGGGCTGGTGCGCGGAGCTGCGCTTAAATGGTGCTCATGCTTTACAGCATCAGCTCAGTGTTGCCGGAGTAGAGATCGAACAATTTATCCGGAAGGGCAGTTGGGCTTTTGAAGTAGACGTAGAACCGTTTGCCTACCAGTCGGCTTGCCACCAGTTGCAGCGGCGTGGATGGGGCAATCGCTACGTGGTCTCCCAGGAAGCTGGTGAACAGGTTTTTCTTTGGTACCGACTCGTTGAATATGACGAATACAGTGCTGTCCTCACTGCTTGCCGACTGACGAATGAACCCGTCCCGGCTCCACTGCTCGCTGCTCCAGCGGCTGACTGACGCAGACTGCACGCCGTTATCGATGAACACTTGCCCGATCTCGCTGGTCAGTTTTCGCAGTCCTGCGGCACTGACCAATACGGCCCGATAAGCCCGCCCCTGATATTCGTTGAGACGATAGAACTCGCTCAGAAAACGGACGGTCAGCGGCGTATGCATGCGTGCGCGCAACAACGTGTTGATGGGTTGCGAGCCGCCCTCACAGTAATCAAGTATTTCCGGCATTTCATCGGCATTGGAGGTTTGTGCCAGACGCAGATAGTTGCGATTGAACGCCAGTCTGGATACGTTGCTGACGTTGTCCGCCGAGTCCGGCCAATTCTGCACCACGTCTCCCAACTCCTGATCTGACTGCTTCAGCAGCAGACTGCTGATTCTGGTGCGCAGTGTTTCTATTCTGCTCCAGACACCGGGCCTGGACTCCAACGCGTAGGCGGGCTCTTTAATCAGCAAGTCAGGATTAGTGACGTCTACGCGATAGAGCTGGCAGTGACCAAACAGCCAGGGCTGGCGTTTGATGAAGTACTGTCTGTCGCCTATCTGTACGGCATGAAACTGATTGGCGTCGTACGGCACAACGGCATCCAGATCGGTGTGTTGCGGGGTGGGGGTGGAGGACTCCAGATAACCGATCTGCTCCTCACCCTCGGCGCCGGTGCGCTGGACCAGTGGCGAAGCAGGGCGCAGATTTTCCAGTGCGGTGAAGGGCTCGCGATTCATCACCCATCGACCCAGCGCAGCAGCGCCAAGGTAACCAACCGCGCACAACAATTCGAAGGCGGCGCCATTGTAATCGCCTTCTCTGAGATGCTGGAAAGCCTCCCAGAGCTTGAACAGACCGACACCGGCCGCCAACGCGATGAGCACAGGTGAAGGAATGAACAGCATGGCAATATTCAGCGCGATGCTTCCAAACAACGAACCGTGTTTCTTGATCACCTCGGGCCTGAAGTGAAGTGCCTGTCGGCGGGCATGCTTCAGGTCGTGATGGGTCATGAGGTAGTCCTCGCCCTCATCAACGTAATCAGGTTCGCCAAAAATAAAGCTGGGCAGCCTGGCAGGCGTCTGCAGATGCTTGAACGTTTCTCTTGCACGAAAATGCTTGAGCCATTGCTCGTACTCGTCGGCGCTGCATTCCACTGGCCGGCTTTCCTCGGGCAATTGGCGCAGCAGGTATCGGGTGAAGTCGGGATTCTCCAGAAACTCCTCACGCATGGTTTCCTCGTCGGGAAACCAGCGAAATACCCGACTGTCCGGTGCGTTCAGGGTGCAGAGCAACAACGGCTGCCTGGGTGTTGAGCCTTGCGGAGCAATACGCATGACATCAGGGAGCGGGTGTTGCTCAAGGATCATGAAATCGAGGTTGATGGTTTTGCCATCGACCTTCTGCCGCTGCTCGACGCAGGGGCTATCGATAATGACCTTCATCCAGTCTCTGGCCACGTCCGGCAGCCGCTCGGTCTGAGCCTGTACCTGATCCATGCGCAGTTGGGAGATGGCAAGGCTTTTTACGTTTTCGAACCACGCTGTCTGATGAGCTCCCTGGGATTGCGGGCCGTCAGGCATGTTCGTGCACAGGTGATGCAACTGCATGATGGATTTGCTGTAATCCTGCGCCGCGGCGACCCAGTGCTGCTGGTGCTCGCGACTTACGTTCTGCCACCAGTGCGGCATGTTACTGGCGATCAGACGATGATCGTTACGATCAAGCATGAGCGCATTGTCCAGGTGCGCAGCCTTGGCCAGTTGCAGGGGCAAGGTCCGCGCAAACTCATCTGCGTTGATCTTCGATGTTCTTGCCTGACGAAGCAGGTAGCTGAAGTCGGCTTGTTGCCTGGCCACTTGCTGATCGAACAATGTTTGCAGCACATCGCCGCTCAGCAGCGATAAACGCCATGCAGGAACGGCTGGCGTCAGTTTGAGGATTTTCTCTCGTGAATCGGCGCTGAGGTTCTGGAGTAAAACCTGCTTTTGTATGGCGTCGTTAAAGCGCATCCCCAAGGAATGGATCATCGCTGCGATGTTCTCGAAACCTTCCAGCCCCTGATGTTCGGTACGAAGCAGTACCTCCCCCAGATTGGTGTCAGTCAGCGCCGGTGGTTGCAGGCTTTGGGTATGAGTCAGTACAAACGCGCCGGGTAAAATCTGCGCTTCGCCTTGCCCATCCACCAGCGCCAATTGAAAGGCACCATATTTCTGCACGGTGTTGTTGTCAGCAATACGCGGCCTGTTCAGTTGCTCTTCAAGCATGGCGTGCTGGGTGGTCGTGAGCAGGCTTTGCTCCACTGCCGCTTCGGATTCCAGCAGCAAGGCCTTTTTCCGTTCAGCGATAAACCGCTCACGGCGGCTGATGCCATTGTGGAGGTAGGTCCAGTAGTCGGCCAGTTGCTGGCGATAGACCGGTTCAAGCGCACTGTTGAAGTGTGTGTAAAGGTCCAGGATTTGCTGGCATTCGAGATGCGCGACCTCGTCGGATTCCGCCACTGTGTTCGCGGCCCTGTAGAAGCCTGCATGGACGGACGGATCAAAGCTCGACCGTTCCAGAAAGTGACTGAGCAAAGTATCGCGCACGGGTTCCGAGTGCAGAAACTGACGCAACGAGCGTTCAATGGTTGGGTGGCTTTCCTCCGGGAGTTGGGTGAAGGGTGGGATCGTCAGGGTCTTCAGCGTGTAGGACGTCAGCCAGGTGCGACTGATGTCGATGCTTGCTCGCGGGTTATCACGTTGCATCAGGCGCAGAAACTCCTGTTCAGCGACGGTGCGCAAATCGGGTGGATACGCTGCACTGCTGGCAGCGGGTGAAGCAGATTGAGTAGGCATGATTCCGTTTCGTTTTATGAAAGATGCAGCTCACGAAATCGGATTTGGGAGAGGGTGTCTGTAGGTGCTAGCGCCGTTGGTTGTCGAGGCAATTCCGCAAGTGTTGTAGGCGTATAACCTGACGTAGGACCGGCTTTAGCCGGGAAGGGGCCGTTACATTCACAGCATTTGCGTCGTCCGGAATGCAGCCCTCCCGGCTAAAGCCGGTCCTACAAAACTCGATCAAGGGCCCGGTATCAATGACTGTGCTTGGGAGCCCCAGGCGGCTGTTTCAGCACTTCAACCTCTACCGTGACCTCACCTGACTTCTCGAAGTGCAGGGTCAACGGGAAGGTTTTGCCTTCCGTCAGCGCAGCCTTGTCTTTCAGGTCCAGCAGCATCACGTGATAGCCCATTGGCGCGAACACTGCGTCGCCACCGGCCGGGACTTCCACGTTCGGCACCTGTTGCATTTTCATCAGGCCATTGGCGTGAACATGCTCGTGAAGCTGAGCGGTGCCTGCGATGGGCGTGTCTGCGCTGAGCAGGCGGTCTGCGTTCTGGCCATTGTTGTGAATGACAAAATAGGCCGCGACATTGGGCGCATTCGGCGGCAGCTCCATGGACCAAGGGGCGGCAATATTCAGCTCGGCGGCGCGATAGTCATTGGCGTTGGCGTAACTCACTGGCAGCAACAACGCTGTCAGCATGAGCAGGTGTTTCAACATTAAAGAGACTCCTGTCGATTGAGTTGACATTTAGCCTGAACCACGTGGCGAAGTAAAAAGCCCCGGATGTGGCGCGATGCCGCGCTGTCGCAAAGCAAAACATGGGACCTGTAGGAGTGAGCTTGCTCGCGATTTCGGTATGTCAGT
>NZ_JACONW010000171.1 GCF_014357575.1 Pseudomonas folii
CAGTCAGCCGTTAGCGATCAATCCGCCAACCGCCAGGTCGTCCCGCCCTTCCCATCTTCCAGCACCACGCCCATGGCGGTGATCTGGTCGCGGATGCGGTCGGACTCGGCCCAGTCCTTGGCTGCACGGGCAGCCAGACGAGCTTCGATCAGTGCTTCGACTTCTGCCGCATCAACCCGACCTTCTGCACCTGCGCGCAAGAAATCATCGGCTTCAAGCTGCAAGACGCCCAACACACTGGCCAGTTGCTTCAAGCGTGCCGCCAAACCGGCTGCAGCCACCAGATCGGTTTCGCGCAGACGATTGATCTCACGGACCATCTCGAACAACACCGCACAGGCCTCAGGCGTGCCGAAGTCGTCGTTCATGGCAGCCGAGAAACGCTCCACAAACGCCTCGCCACCCACCGGCTCGGAAACCGGCAAGCCTCGAAGGGCGTGATAGAAGCGCTCAAGCGCGCTCTTGGATTCCCTGAGACTGTCCTCCGAATAGTTGATCGCGCTGCGGTAGTGGCTGGAAACCAGCAGATACCGCACCACTTCCGGCGAGTACTTTTCCAGCACGTCACGGATGGTGAAGAAGTTGTTCAATGACTTGGACATCTTCTCGCCATTGATGCGAATCATGCCGCAGTGCAGCCAGGCATTGGCGTAGGTCTTGCCAGTGGCCGCTTCGCTCTGGGCGATTTCGTTCTCGTGGTGCGGGAATTCAAGGTCGCTACCACCACCATGAATATCGAACGTCTCGCCCAGGCAGCAGGTGGACATCACCGAGCACTCGATGTGCCAGCCCGGACGCCCGGCGCCCCATGGCGATTCCCAGCTGGGCTCGCCCGGTTTGACGCCTTTCCAGAGCACGAAGTCCAGCGGATCGTCCTTGGACTCGTCTACTTCGATACGTGCGCCAATGCGCAGGTCTTCAATCTTCTTGCGCGACAGCTTACCGTAACCGAGGAACTTGCCGACGCGGTAGTACACGTCGCCATTACCTGGCGCGTAGGCATAGCCCTTGTCGATCAGAGTCTGAATCATGGCGTGCATGCCGTCGATGTAGTCGGTAGCACGCGGCTCCATATCCGGTTTGAGGATATTCAGCCGTGCTTCGTCCTCGTGCATCGCGTCAATCATGCGCGCCGTCAAGGCGTCAAACGACTCGCCGTTTTCACGGGCACGGTTGATGATCTTGTCGTCAATGTCAGTGATGTTGCGCACGTACGTCAGGTCGTAACCGCTGAAGCGCAGCCAGCGGGTCACGAGGTCGAACGCGACCATGCTGCGGCCGTGGCCGAGGTGGCAGTAGTCGTAAACGGTCATCCCGCAGACGTACATGCGCACCTTGTTGCCATCCAGCGGCTTGAAGACTTCTTTGCTCTTGGTGAGCGTGTTGTAGATAGAAAGCACTGAGGCTCCTTAAGACCAAGAATCTCGTAGCGTTACAGTCCGGTTGAATACCGGCTGACCTGGTTTCGAGTCCTTGATGTCCGCGCAGAAATAACCTTCGCGTTCGAACTGGAAACGGTCTTCCGGTTGCGCTTGTCCCAATGAAGGTTCAGCACGACAACCGGTCAGCACTTGCAGGGAATCCGGATTGATGTTGTCCAGGAAGGTCGCACCGTCTTCAGCCTTTTCAGGATTTGGCGAACGGAACAGACGATCGTACAGACGCACTTCGCATTCAACGCTTTCAGCCGCCGGGACCCAGTGCACAACGCCTTTGACCTTGCGGCCTTCAGGGTTCTTGCCCAGGGTGTCCGGGTCGTAAGAGCAGCGCAGCTCGACGATGTTGCCGTCGGCATCCTTGATCGCTTCGTCGGCACGGATCACATAGCTGCCGCGCAGACGCACTTCGCCATTCGGCTCAAGACGCTTGTAGCCCTTTGGCGGCTCTTCCATGTAGTCATCGCGGTCGATGTAGATCTCGCGGGAGAACGGCAGCTCGCGTACGCCGAGGTCTTCTTTCGGGTGACGCGGCAGCTCAAGCTTCTCGACCTGGCCTTCCGGATAATTAGTGATCACTACTTTCAGCGGACGCAGCACGCACATGGCACGCGGCGCGCTGTGGTCCAGGTCGTCACGGATGCTGAACTCCAGCATGCCGAAATCCACTACGCCGTCGGAACGGTTGGTGCCGATCATTTCGCAGAAGTTACGAATCGACTTCGGCGTGTATCCACGACGACGAAAGCCCGACAGGGTCGACATGCGCGGGTCATCCCAACCGTGAACGTGCTTCTCATCGACCAGTTGCTTGAGCTTGCGCTTGCTGGTGATGGTGTAGTTCAGATTCAGGCGCGAAAACTCGTACTGACGTGGCTTGCTTGGCACCGGCAGGTTGTCGAGGAACCAGTCATACAGCGGACGATGGCTTTCGAACTCCAGGGTGCAGATCGAGTGGGTGATGCCTTCGATGGCGTCCGACTGACCGTGGGTAAAGTCGTAGATCGGGTAGATGCACCACTTGTCACCGGTCTGGTGGTGATGAGCATGGCGAATGCGGTACAGGATCGGATCGCGCAGGTTCATGTTCGGCGAAGCCATATCGATTTTGGCGCGCAGAACGCGAGCACCGTCTTCGAACTCACCGGCTTTCATGCGAGCGAATAGATCCAGGTTTTCCTCGACGCTGCGCTCACGGAACGGGCTGTTCTTGCCCGGTTCGGTCAGGGTGCCGCGATATTCACGCGCCTGTTCCGGGGTCAGATCGTCCACATAAGCCTTGCCAGCCTTGATCAGCTCGACAGCCCAGTCGTGCAATTGATCGAAATACTGCGAGGCGTAGCGCACTTCGCCATCCCATTCGAAGCCCAGCCACTTCACGTCGCTTTCGATGGCGTCGATGTATTCCTGGTCTTCCTTGGCCGGGTTGGTGTCGTCGAAACGCAGGTGCGTGACGCCACCGAATTCCTGAGCCAGACCGAAATTCACGCAGATCGACTTGGCGTGACCGATGTGCAGATAGCCGTTTGGCTCAGGCGGAAAGCGGGTCACGATCTTGCTGTGCTTACCCGAATCGAGGTCAGCCTGGACAATCGGGCGCAGGAAATTGGTAGGAATTGCAGGGCCTGCCTTTGAATTCGCAGCGGGGTCTTGAGTGGGCTTGCTCATAGGATCCTTGGACAATACAAGTGCGCGGCCAGGGTAGGCCGACTAAATCAAAGCGCTTATGATAGCCGAAGCTGTCTGGCAGCTGACAGCTCAGGCGAGCGAAAACTACTGCGCTCGGCAATACTGCGTTAAAAACAGGCTCGGACTGCTCATTTAGGTGCCTAAAGTCGATCGCGCCCCGGGCGGTTCTCACCTGTTTTACGTTGTTGCCGTCGCTCGTGACGTTTTCGCTCTGCCTGAGTCGAATGAAACCATCGAGTTAAAAACCCGAAAGAATTATGTAACCACCTCAGTAAACTGCGCGTCTGGGTTATAACGCGTCCATTCACGAATGCCAAAAGAGCGACTTTTGATATGTCCAAAGTAAAATTGACCACCAACCACGGCGACATCGTCCTGGAACTGAATGCTGAAAAAGCGCCGCTGACCGTTGCCAACTTCATCGAGTACGTCAACGCGGGCCACTACGAAAACACCGTTTTCCACCGTGTCATCGGTAACTTCATGATCCAGGGCGGCGGTTTCGAGCCAGGCATGAAAGAAAAGAAAGACAAGCGCCCAAGCATCCAGAACGAAGCTGACAACGGTCTGCCGAACAAGAAGTACAGCGTTGCCATGGCCCGTACCATGGAGCCGCATTCGGCCTCTGCGCAGTTCTTCATCAACGTTGCCGACAACAGCTTCCTCAACCACAGCGCCAAGACCACTCAAGGCTGGGGTTACGCGGTGTTTGCCGAAGTGATCGAAGGCACTGACGTTGTCGACAAGATCAAAGGCGTGTCCACCGGCAGCAAATCCGGCCACCAGGACGTACCGACTGAAGACGTGATCATCGAGAAAGCCGAGATCGTTGAGTGATATTGCTGATCTCCGATCTGCATTTGCAGGAAGAACGCCCGGACATTACCCGGGCGTTTCTGGATCTGATCGCGGGCCGAGCCCGCGATGCTCAGGCCCTGTATATCCTCGGTGATTTTTTCGAGGTCTGGATTGGCGATGATGCAATGTCGCCCTTTCAGCGCTCGATTTGCCAGGCGTTGCGAGAGCTGAGCGATAGCGGCACCCAAATATTTCTGATGCATGGCAATCGCGACTTCATGATTGGCCGTGCCTTCTGTAAAGCGGCTGGCTGCACACTGCTGCCCGACCCGAGCGTTGTTCAATTGAACGGCGAGCCTGTTCTACTGATGCACGGCGACAGCCTGTGTACGCGGGACGAAGGCTACATACGCATGCGCCGTTACCTGCGCAACCCGCTGACCCTTTTCGTGCTGCGCAATCTGCCTAAAAGCACCCGGCACAAGCTGGCGCGCAAACTGCGCAATGAAAGCCGTTCGCAAACCCGCATGAAAGCCAATGACATCGTCGACGTGACACCCGAAGAAGTGCCCGAAGTGATGCAGCAATTCGGCGTACGCACCCTGATCCACGGCCACACCCACCGCCCCGCCATCCATAAGCTGCAGATCGGCGACCAGGCAGCGCGGCGCATCGTGCTGGGTGACTGGGACAAGCAAGGCTGGGCCGTGCAGGTGGATGAACAAGGGTTTCAGCTGGGCGCGTTTGATTTTGTGCCGGAGCCGCAGCTGGCGCTGCCGAATAGCTAGACACGTCGAGATATGAGCTGGTGCGAGTTTCCTGTGGGAGCGGTGCTTGCCCGCGATACATGAGACACGGCCATAAGACGCACCGCGTTATCGTTTATCGCGGGCAAGCACCGCTCACACAGGTCATAGGCGAAGCCTCAAAACCGCATCAATGCCCGCCCCCAGCCGCAGGCCCGGCCTTGGCGGTAAACGGTGGTTTGGCCAGCCAGACCAGCAGAATCAAGCCCATGAATATCCAGCCCAGCAGGTAGAAATAATCCACCGTGGACATCATGTACGCCTGGCTATTGAGGGTCTGCTCAAGTTGCGCATAAGCCGAAGGGCTCGCACCACCCAGTGTGTTCAGCGCTTCGCGGGTCGCGGGCTCGTAAGTGCTGATGTTTTCACTGAGATAAGCATGATGCTGATCGGCACGGCGGATCCAGATCCACGTGGTCAACGATGCCGCGAAGCTACCGCCCAGCGTGCGCAGGAACGTCGCCAGGCCTGAACCATCGGCAATCTGGTTGGGCGGCAAGTCCGACAACAGGATGCTCAACGTAGGCATGAAGAACAACGCCACGCCCGCCCCCATGAACAACTGCACCAACGCGATGTGTTCAAAGTCCACCTCGTTGGTGAAACCCGCGCGCATGAAGCAACTGGTGCCAATCGCCAGGAACGCCAGCCCGGCCAACAAGCGCAGGTCGAACTTGTGTGCGTACTTGCCGACAAAAGGTGACATCAACACTGGCAGGATACCGATGGGTGCCACGGCGAGCCCCGCCCAAGTGGCGGTGTAGCCCATCTGGGTTTGCAGCCACTGAGGCAGCAGCAGGTTGATGCCGAAGAAACCGGCATAGCCACCGACCAGCACCATGGTGCCGATGCGGAAGTTACGGAAGGCAAACAGTCGCAGATTGACGATGGGGTGCTTGTCGGTCATTTCCCAGATCACGAAAACCGACAACGCCACGGCCGAAATCAGCGCGCCGATAACAATGAAATTCGACTCGAACCAATCCAGGTCATTGCCCTTATCGAGCACGATCTGCAAGGCACCAACACCGATAATCAGGGTGATCAGCCCGATATAGTCCATGGGCTGGTAACTGGTCACCACCGGCCGTTTGGCCATTTGCATGCGCACCACCAGAACCGCGAACAGACCGATCGGGATATTGATGAAGAAGATCCACGGCCAGCTGTAACTGTCAGTAATCCAGCCGCCGAGAATCGGCCCGGCAATCGGTGCGACCACCGTGACCATCGCCAGCAATGCCAGTGCCATCCCCCTTTTCGCTGGGGGATAGACCGCAATCAGCAGGGTTTGCGTCATCGGGTACAACGGCCCCGCCACCACGCCTTGCAGCACGCGAAAGCCCACCAGCTCCGGCATCGACTGGGAGATCCCGCACAGGAACGAAGCCAGAACAAACAGAATCGTCGCCCACAGGAACAACTTCACCTCGCCAAAACGGCGACTCAGCCAACCGGTCAACGGCAGCGCAATCGCGTTACTCACGGCGAACGAGGTAATAACCCAGGTGCCCTGCTCCGAGCTGACGCCAAGGTTGCCGGAAATGGTCGGCAAGGCCACGTTGGCAATCGTTGTATCGAGAACCTGCATGAAGGTCGCCAGCGACAGGCCGATGGTACACAGCAGCAGGCTCGGTGGCGTAAATGATGCGGGGGCGTTGGCGCTCATCGCGAATCCCTGAAAACTTGACGCTGCCCCGGCCGTTCAAAGGCCAGGGCACGCGGATTGGCGGATCAGCGCTGAGCAGTCTTGCCGGTCAGTGCGCTGTTTTCATGAATCAGACGATTGATCAAGGCGTCGGCCTCGGCCAGTTGCTGTTCATAGACGTTTGTGCTGAACGAAGCCTGCTTCGGCGGCTGTTGCGCCAATACCGGTCCGCTCTGATCGTGCAGATCGACGTTTACTGTCGTGGACAGGCCGATACGCAGTGGATGCTTCGCCAGTTCTTCTGCGTTGATGTGGACGCGAACAGGAACGCGCTGGACGATCTTGATCCAGTTACCGGTGGCGTTCTGCGCTGGCAGCAAAGCGAATGCGCTGCCAGTACCGGCGCCCAGGCTGTCGATGGTGCCGCTGTATTTCACATCGCTGCCATACAGGTCCGACTCGACTTCCACGGGCTGACCAATGCGCATTTTGCCCAGTTGGGTTTCCTTGAAGTTGGCATCGATCCACAACTGATCCAACGGGATAACTGCCATCAACGCGGTGCCCGGCTGAACGCGCTGGCCCAGTTGCACGGTGCGCTTGGCGACGTAACCGGTAACGGGCGCGATCAGCGTGCTGCGCGCATTGGCCAGGTAAGCTTGACGCAACTGCGCCGCTGCGGCCTTCACGTCCGGGTGCGACGACACTTCAGTGTCATCCACCAACGCGACACTGCTGGCCAGTTGCTGCTGAACATTGCTCAAGGCGCTCTGCGCACTGATCAAATCGTCATGAGCGTGGGAGAGTTCTTCCTGAGAAATCGCCCCGCCAGCGGCCAGACTCTTGCGTCGGGTGTAGTTGTCTTGAGCCTTCTTCACTTCGGCGCGCTGGGCTGCCAATTGAGCTTTCATGCCGTCGACATTGCTGTACAGACCGCGAACCTGACGCACGGTCTTGGCCAGACTGGCTTCGGCGCTTTGCAGACCGACTTCGGCATCCGCAGGGTCAAATTGCAGCAACACCTGACCGGCGCGAACCAGATCACCATCATCCGCGCCAATACTGGTCACGGTGCCGGTGACCAACGGCGTGATCTCCACCACGTTGCCGTTCACATAAGCGTCGTCGGTGTTTTCATTCCAGCGACCATACAGCTCATGCCAGGCCCAGACGCCCAACCCGCCGAGAATGACGATCAGTGCCAGCCCGAACAGGAGCAGTTTGCGCTTGCGCGGGTTGGTGTCTTTTTTACTGTTTTCCGGAGCGTTGCCAGAAGTGTTTTCGCTAGCGGCAGTGGCCATGACGATTACCTTGAGTTAGTCAGCGAAGCAGTTGATGAAGTGGCGTCGGAGGGGCTTTCGCCCTCGAAACCACCGCCCAGGGCTTGCATCAACTGGATCGATAAATCGATTCGTTCGGCGTTGAGATCAGCCAGTTGGCGTTGTGACTGGAGCAATTGCTGCTCGGTGGTCAGCACGTCCAGGTAGTTGCCGATCCCCGAGCCATAACGCTGGGTCACGGTATTGAATGATTGCTGGACCACATCCGTAGCGTGCTGACGAGCCTGAATCTGGCCATCAATGGCACGCAGTTGACCGATGTTGTCGCTGACGTCGCCCAAGGCCCGCACCAGGCTCTTGTTGTATTGCGCCACGGCGAGGTCGTAATCGGCATCGCGCGCGTCCAGATCAGCGCGCAAACGACCGCCATCGAACAGAGGAAGGGAAATGGTCGGGGCCACATTGAAGAAGCGACTGGCGGAGCCAAACATGGCGTCACCCAGCAACGACTCGGCCCCGGCAGCGGCGCTGAGGTTCAGGTTTGGATAGAAATTAGTCTTGCCCGCCACGATGTTCTTGCTCGCGGCTTCAACGCGCCAGCGGGCCGCGACGATGTCCGGCCGACGTCCGAGCAATTCGGCAGGCAATGAAGACGGCAGCGCGATGACCGCAGGCTTGAGCACGTTGGGTCTAGCGATTTCCTGACCGCGGTCCGGGCCTTTACCGAGCAACACTGCCAAGGCGATTTTCGCGCTGCGCAGGTTTTTCTCGGCAGCGATCAGCGCCTCCTGGGAGTTGGCCTCCAGGCTTTCGGTCTGCTGATATTGGTACTGGCTGTCGATCCCGGACTGCAGGCGCTGGTTGCCCAGATTGAGCAACTGCTGCGTGCGCTTGAGATCCTCGGTCGCCAGATCATGAACGATGTAAGCCTGACCTACATCGCTGTAGGCCCGTGCCACATCGGCGGCCAGCGTCAGGCGTGCGGCTTGCTCGTCAACCTCAGCGGCGCGAGCCTGGCCCAAAGCGGCTTCCCAGGCTGCACGCTGGCCGCCCCATAAATCGAAGTTGTAATTGAAGTTCAGTGCGAGGCTGCGCAAGGTGCTGTAGCGCCCGCCCATGCCGCTTGGATCCTGATCCCGGGCCAGGCGTGAGCGACTGACACTGGCATCGGCATCAACCGTCGGCATGCGTGCTGCATCGGCAGCGTAAGCCGACGCCATGGCTTGATGAGTGCGCGCATTGGCGACTTGCATGTCCGGGCTGTCACGCAGGGCTTCGTTGATCAGAGCATCGAGCTGCGGATCGCCGAGGTTTTTCCACCAGTCACGTTTCGGCCAGGCTGCAGGTGAAAGGTTGATGCCTTGCAGGCTGTTTTCAGCTTGAAGCTTGTTTGCGTCAAGGCTTTTGCCTTGGGTGGTCAGGCCGCTGTAGTTGGCGCAACCGGCGATACTCAGGGCGATCAGCAACAGGCTATAGCGCGCCCGCGGCACAGCCCGCGATACAGAAAGGCTCATTCTGCACCTCTGTCTTTGAAACTCAGACGGGTAATGGCGATGTGATCGTTGGCATCGACCAGCACCTTGCTGAGAATTCGCTCCAGACTTGCCACCTCCTCCGCATCCAGCACGCCAAGCAGTTCATTCATGGCTTCAGCGCCAATCTGCGGCAATTGGTCGGTGATGACCCGCCCCTGCTCGGTCAGAACCAACTGAACCTGACGCCGATCCGTGGCCGAACGGGTGCGTTCGATCAGTTGCTTCTGCTCAAGGCGATCCAGCATGCGGGTCATGGAACCGCTGTCCAGAGACAGGTGCCGACACAATTCAGCGGGGGTGTCCGCGCGGAACTGGGCCACGATGATCAAGACCTTGAACTGCGAGAACGTGATGCCATAGGGCACTAATTGCTTGTCGAGGATGCGATCCTTCAGCGAATTGGTACGGCCGATCAGCATGCCCATGATCGTCGACTGCTGATTGTCAGGGCTGAAATGTTTCATGAATCCACCAAATTAGCTGCCTAGGCAGAGAATGTGGCGATATTACTGCCTAGGCAGCAAATGGCAAAGCTTTTATTAGCTTGCTTACTATTTTTTTCTGAATTGGGAGTCTTGCGAAAATCGGTAGGAGCGAACTTGTTCGGGAGGTGGTATGGCTGAAAAATATCAGGGCCTGACACACCCTCTCGCGAACAAGTTCGCTCCTACCGGTTAGCGCGGTAGGCATGTCGCCATAGGTCAGAAAGCAGGTTGAGAGATCGGGCTCAACCGAACGCGGGCACACCGCTGTGGAACCGGAACTCTTCATCCGGGCTTTCGATCAGTTCGCGTTCGGCGAGGCGGACTTCTTCGATCTTGGCGTCAACATCAGCCTTGTCGCCGTAGGTGTAGGCCAGCTTCAGATAGTCCTGGAAATGCCGCGCCTCGGACTTCAGCAGCCCGGCGTAGAACTTGCCCAGCTCTTCATCCAGATGTGGCACCAGACAGGCAAAACGCTCGCAGGAACGGGCCTCAACAATAGCCCCCACAATTAACGCATCGGTCAGGCGATAAGGATTGTGATTGCGCACCAGCTTGCGCAGAGCCCCGGCGTATCGCGCAGAGCTGACGTTGGCCATGGGAATTTCGCGCTTGCGGATAATGCTCAGCACCTGCTCGAAGTGGCGCAGTTCTTCCCGGGCCAGGCGCGACATCTTGCTCAACAGGTCGAACTTGTCGTTGTACTGGAACATGAACTGAAACGCCGCTCCAGCCGCCTTCTTTTCGTTGTTCGCGTGGTCGATCAGCAGGATGTCGAGGTTGCGTAATGCAGCCTGAACCCAACTGTCGGGGGTGCGGCAAAGCAGGAAGGCTTCAATTTCAGGAATCGGGTACATAGGCTCACAAAAGGCCGGACGACAAGGCCGTGCATTATACGAGTGGGACGTGTGTTCGGCGATAGAAATGCGATTTTCCGGGGAGACTCAATGTGTGCGCGCAAGCGGATGTGACGACGTGGGACCGGCTTTAGCCGGGGTGTGG
>NZ_JACONW010000172.1 GCF_014357575.1 Pseudomonas folii
CCTACAGACCCATGACCACTAGGGCTTATGCGCCCGCGACAAGAATTCATGGGACTGCATTTCCAGCAACCGGCTCAGCGTTCGCTGGAACTCGAAGTTCAAACGCCCACCGGTGTACAAATCCTTCAACTCGACTTCAGCCGAGATGATCAGCTTGACGTTGCGGTCGTAGAATTCGTCGACCATGTTGATGAAGCGTCTAGCGATGTCGTCAGTGGTGACGCTCATCTGCTCGACGCCACTTAGCAGCACCGCGTGGTAGATCTTGCCGAGTTCGATGTAATCGTTCTGGCTACGCGGGCCGTCGCACAGTTCGCGGAAGTCGAACCAGGCCACGTCATCACACGTTCGCAGTGCGCGAATTTCGCGATTCTCGACCATCAGTACGTCATTCTCGACAGTCTGAGCGCAATCCGGCGTCAACGCCTTGAAGCTCTTGCGCAGACTTTCCTGAGCGGCTTCATTCAGCGGGAAGTGGAACAGCTCAGCCTGCTCAAGGTGACGCAGGCGATAGTCCACGCCGCTGTCCACGTTGACGATGTCGGTGTTCTGCTTGATCAGTGCGATGGCCGGCAGGAAGCGCGCACGTTGCAGGCCGTCCTTGTACAAGCCGTCTGGCACGATATTCGAAGTCGCGACCAGTGTGACGCCGTTCTTGAACAGCTCTTCCATCAAGGTGCCAAGGATCATGGCGTCAGTGATGTCGGACACAAAGAACTCGTCGAAACAGATCACCCGCGCTTCATCGGAAAAACGCTTGGCGATGAGGGTCAGCGGGTTTTTCTCGCCTTTGAGGGTCTTCATCTCTTCGTGCACGCGCTTCATGAAGCGGTGGAAGTGAGTGCGGACTTTCTGCTCGAACGGCAGGGCTTCGAAGAAGGTGTCGACCAGGTAGGTCTTGCCCCGGCCAACGCCACCCCAGAAGTACAAGCCCTTGACCGGCGCCTGTTCCTTCTTGCCAAAGAGTTTGCCGAACATGCCCGGCTTGCTCTGGTTAGCGGCGATCAGATCGTCATAGAGACGCTGCAAATGACGCACAGCCGTTTCCTGCGCCGCATCATGGAAGAAGTCAGGGCGTTTCAGATCAGCTTGGTATCGTTCTAGAGGGGTCATATTCGCTAACAAGGCAACAAAAACGGGCCGTCACTGTAGCGACGGCCCGGCAGATTGGCAATCAATCCTGTTGTGGTGCGAGGGCCAGCTTGAGGCTTTCGATGGCAGCATCGCGAGCAGCGGCGTCGCTGAATACCGGGCTGTCAGCCACACATTGGCCATCAAGCCAGAGGGTGAAGCTGTCGGCTTCGGTACGAAGGTCCAGCTCACCGCCTTGTTGCAGCTGTTTGCTGACTGCGCCAGCGGCCTTGCCATCAGCGAAATTGCGCGACAACAGCAACTGCTCGCCATCGGCCGCGAGCAGACGGAAACGGAAGCTGCCATCGTCTTCACGGAAGCTGACAAAGCGTGCACCTTTGGCAGCTTTCTTCTTGCCAGTCTCGGCCACTTGCACGTTGCTGCGAAATGACCGCAGGCCAACCGCTTCACGCAATTCGCCGAGGAACGGTGTAGCGACTTTGCGGGCTTTCTCCGCACCGGCCAGCAGAATGTCTTCCAGGTCAGCCGGACGTTCGATCAGACCATGGTAATTCTCACGCGCCTCACCCAGCTCGCTGTCCAGCAAGGTGAACAGGCGACTCTTCGCCTCTCCCCAACCCAGGCCTTGCAACAAGTCGGAACGGAACTCTGCGATCTGCTCAGGGGTAGCAAATGCCTGGTACAGCGTGAACAGATGGGAGTTGTCAGGATCCTTGGCTTCACCCGGTGCTTTGGAGTCGGTAACGATGCGCGAAATCGCGTCCTTCATGTCCTTGGCGCTGCTGAACAACGGAATCGTGTTGTCGTAGCTCTTGGACATTTTGCGACCGTCCAGACCTGGCAGCGTGGCGACGCTTTCCTCGATCAGGGCTTCAGGCATGACGAAGAACTCTTTGCCCTTGCCGAACAGGTGATTGAAGCGCTGACCGATATCGCGAGCCATCTCGACGTGCTGAATCTGGTCACGACCGACCGGAACCTGATGCGCGTTGAACATCAGAATGTCGGCCGCCATCAACACCGGGTAGCTGTACAAGCCCATGGTGACGCCAGCATCCGGGTCTTCGCCGGTTTCGACGTTCTTGTCCACAGACGCTTTGTACGCATGCGCACGGTTAAGCAAGCCCTTGGCGGCAACACAGGTCAGCAGCCAGGTCAGCTCGGTGATTTCCGGGATATCGGACTGGCGATAGAACGTCACGCGGTCCACATCAAGGCCGGCAGCCAGCCAGGTCGCAGCGATTTCCAGACGCGAGCGCTGAATGCGCAGCGGGTCATCGCATTTGATCAGAGCGTGGTAATCAGCCAGGAAGTAGAACGAATCAGCATCGCTCTGGCGGCTGGCAACGATGGCCGGGCGGATCGCGCCCGCGTAGTTACCCAGGTGAGGCGTGCCGGTGGTGGTGATACCGGTCAGGATACGAGTGGTCATGGCAGGTCGCTTATGGGGCTGTCATCAGTTTGAAAGGCGTGGCGCAACCAGATCTTTGAGATCGGTCAGCTTGCCATGAAAAAAGTGTCCGCATTCTGCCACTTTCAGCAGCTCATGTGGGCGCGGCAACGTTGCCGACCAGTTGTAAACCAATTCTGGCTCGACGACTTCGTCGGTCTCCGGCTGGATAACGGTCAGCGGGCAATTCTGCGGCAGAGGATATTGCTCGCTCAAGCGCATGACCGCAGGCGCGACCATGAACAGATGGCCAAGCTTCTGTCCGGCGCTTTCAAGACGGCCAGCAAGACTGGCTGCGACGAAACCACCAAACGAAAAACCAAAAAGCGTCAGGGGCAGATCAGGGTGCTTTTCCAGCAGCCAGCGAGCCACAGCCTGAGCGTCTTCGACTTCACCGGCCCCTGCTTCGGAAATACCGGCACTCGCGCCTACGCCACGATAATTGAAACGCAATGTGATCAAACCTGCATCACGAGCGGTGCGTTGCAGAGTCGAGACGACCTTGTTGAGCATGGTGCCGCCCTGAATCGGGTTCGGATGGCAAATCAACGCCAGGCCCGTAGCATCCGGCAAATCAAGGTAAAGGGCTTCAAGCTGGCCCACCGGGCCATCGATCAATACGGGGGTTTCGCGCATGAGCAAAAAGGAACTCCGTGACCTCGCAATGGGTCGACTCGTCTAGCTGATTGTCTGCAAATAGCATATCCGTGAGCGTGTCGCGGTATACAGAGCAGGTTCGAGCCGTTAACGTAAAGCAAAGCCGTTTATAGAGGAAGGACTCGTGGAACTGTCGCTCTTAGTTTGGTTGTTGCCGACCATTGCCCTGGTTGTCGGTGTTGTCATCGGTTTTCTGGTCGCACGCCTGGTGCCCAACGCCGCTCCCAATGGAACCCAGCGCCAGCTGGATGACGTTCAGGAGCGTTTCGATAACTATCAGAACGAAGTGGTCACCCACTTCAACAGCACGGCCAATCTGGTCCAGAAGCTTTCGCAAAGCTATCAGGACGTACAGGAACATCTCGCCGAGGGTGCCAACCGTCTGGCTACCGACGAGTTGACTCGCCAGCGCCTGCTGGCTGCCCTGCATCCTGAAGCCAGCCAGGTTCACCGCGACCGCCTGACCCCACCCCGCACAAATGAAGCGCCGAAAGACTACGCGCCGAAATCACCCAACGCTCCCGGCATGCTCGACGAGCATTACGGTTTGAAAAAGCCGTAAGCGAAAGCTGGATCAGGGAAGCCCGCCATTTGTGAGAGTGGCGGGCTTTTTTGTGGATCACACCGGGATAAAATCCTGGTGAAGAAACTTCCTACGCACTTTCAGGAATACAGCGGCTATATATATTTTGTTGCGACCTCTATGCTTTTTGGGAAACGGAGGAAGCATGAAAACATTCCAAATACTCGCAGCAAGCATTTTGCTATTTGGCTGCGTACCAGGTGACTGCACAAAAGACTGCTACATCCTCACAAGCAAAGATCTGGAACTCGAGCACAAATGCAACATGGACCCTTATCGATCAGACTGCCCCGTCAACAGATAGACAGGCAGTCAAAAGTGCCACGTGTAAATATCTTTTTTGTTATGGGGGCCATTGACGTTAATTAGCTTTGGTTTCTTGATACGCCCCGGTGTAAAGCCAAAACGCGCCCACCGGAGGTCGCCCTGCCGCCCATCATAAATAACCAGATTCCCATCATTCTGTATGGACATGTGACTGTGGTACCACAACGATTTGTCCTTGGTGTGCGTGCTTTCCGCTATCCAAAGCCTCGACCTGGCTGGATCATAGAGGAAGCCGCTATTGCTCACGACAAACCACGGAGCACCTCTCTGCTTACGGGACAACGTGCTGCTAAAGGCCTGACCTTGGTCAGCGATCCAGGCGATAGCGCCGCTATCTTTAATAACCAGGTTGCCGTCGCTTTGCAGCTCCAGACGAAAACGCCCATTAGGCGACTGTAAAAACTGGCCCGGTTCATTTTCAGATTGGGCGGCAGTACCGGGGCGCCATTATTTTTAAACACACCATACTGAATACTCATACTTTCACCTTTGAAAGTTGTTGATTGAGTAATCAACTAACCTGAATTCGAGCAACAGCATGCGATAAATATATACCGCCTCTAAATTATTCTTAAGGCCTACTCACAATCTCTTGTGGGAGCCGAGCTTGCTCGCGATAAGGCTGGACGCGATCTAAAGTGAACCGCGTACAGCTTCGTCGCGAGCAAGTTTAGCTCCCACATATACCGCGCTATTCCGTAGGACCGGCTTTAGCCAGGAGGATGTCGGGACATTCGCTAAATATCCTTCGGTAGAAATACCGCTCTCCCGGCTAAAGCCGGTCCTACAAGATCAAGATCATGCTTGCAGGTGAACATAGAATCTCCCACAGGGTGCCCGGGCCCCTCCACACAAACAAAAAACCCGCCATCTCTGGCGGGTTTTTTGTTAAAGCAAACGATCGTCAGATCGCGCCGCGACTGCGCAGCAGGTCCAGCACTTGCTTGACGCTGTCTTCGAGGCTCAGGGTTTGAGTATCGATGACCAGATCCGCATTGAGCGGCACATCGTACGGGAAGGACTCGCCCGGGATGTTATCGCCATCAGCTGCGTACAGGCCCTGTGGGTCGCGTTCGCGGCAAACCGCAGGGGATGCCTGGACGTAGACCGTCAGCAGGCGGTCAGCACCAATCAGGGACTTGGCCTGTTCGCGCCCTTCGCCATCAGGTGCAACGAACGCGGCCAGGGTAATCAACCCTGCCTGGTTGAACTGACGTGCCACGTGAGCGGCACGACGCCAGTTCTCGGTACGCCCGGCGCGATCCTGTGGCAGACCGGTGTTCAGGTCATGACGCAGGTTCTGGCCATCCAGTACATAAACCGCACGGCCCATGTCGAACAGCTTGCGCTCGACCGCATAGGCCAAGGTGCTTTTGCCAGCGCCGGACAGGCCGCTGAACAGTACGGTGGCCGGTTGCTGACCAAAACGCTGAGCACGCTCTTCAGTCGCGACGTGAGCCAAAGCACCGTGATGATTGGCACCTGCACTGCCAACGGGCTCGGCGATGATCATGCCCGCCGCCACAGTGCCATTGGTCAAACGGTCAATGACGATGAACGAACCCGTGGTGCGGTTGCTGTCGTATCCGTCCAGCGCGATGGCCGAGTCGAGGCTGATCTTGACGCGACCAATCTCATTCAGGCCCAGCGAACTGGCAGGCCCTTCGGCCAAGGTATTCACATCGACACGATGGGTGATGCTGGCAATCGAGCCCGGCACATAGCTGGTGGCACGCTTGATGTCGTATTTCTTGCCCGGCAGCATCGGCTCTTCTGCCATCCACACCAGCATGGCATCGAACGCGTCAGCCACTTGCGGAACGTTATCGGCGTGTACCAGCAAGTCACCACGGGAGATATCAATCTCGTCTTCCATGGTCAGGGTGACGGCCTGAGCGGGCCCTGCATTCTCCAGCTCACCTTCAAAGGTAACGATGGATTTGACGCGGCTGGTCTTGCCCGAAGGCAGCACGACGACTTCGTCACCCTTGTGCACGATACCGCTCGCCAGCGTACCGGCGAAACCACGGAAGTTCAGGTTTGGACGGTTGACGTACTGCACCGGGAAACGCATATCGGTGTAGTTGCGGTCGTTGGCAATCTCGACGGTTTCGAGGATTTCCATCAAGGACTGACCGGTGTACCAAGGCGAACGCTCGCTCTTGTTCACCACGTTGTCACCCTTGAGAGCCGACATCGGCACGAAGGCCATGGTGGTCGGCTTGAACGCGATGCCGTCGGCGAACTTCAAGTAGTCGGACTTGATTGACTCGAAGACGCTTTCGTCGAAGCCATTGAGGTCCATCTTGTTGATGGCCACAACGATATGCTTGATGCCCAGCAGCGATGCGATGTAGCTGTGACGGCGAGTCTGGGTCTGCACGCCGTAACGGGCATCCACTAGAATGATCGCCAGGTCGCAGGTCGATGCACCGGTCGCCATATTGCGCGTGTACTGCTCATGGCCCGGGGTATCGGCAATGATGAACTTGCGCTTGGCAGTGGAGAAATAACGGTAGGCAACATCAATCGTGATGCCCTGCTCCCGCTCGGCCTGAAGGCCGTCAACCAGCAACGCCAGATCGACGTCCTCGCCGGTGGTGCCGGACTTCTTCGAATCGCGGGTAATGGCTTCCAGGTGATCTTCGTAGATCATCTTGGAGTCGTGCAGCAGACGCCCGATCAGCGTGCTCTTGCCGTCGTCGACGTTGCCACAGGTAAGAAAGCGCAGCATTTCCTTGCGTTCGTGCTGGCCCAGATAGGCGAGGATGTCCTCGCTGATCAAATCAGATGCGTGACTCATTTCATTCGAGCTCCAAGCTGTAAGCTTCAAGCGGCAAGCTTGTCGGCGTACAGCTAGTCAGAAATTTTATTGATCAGCCCGCAAAGCATTTTTGAAAGCTCACGGGTTTCGATAATCCAGGCTGCTGCAAGTGGTTCAGCGATATAACCAATTTCACCGCCGATGATGAGCTGAGTTCTTAGCTCGCCACAGGATGCTTTAGCAATCGATAGAAAACGGCATTTGTCCTTCGCAGTGAAACGCTCCATACCTTCCGCAATATTGCTCGGGACCGACAGCCCAGAGCGCGTGATCTGACTCCTGAAAGCCAGATCGGGACAGGAAGCCATCTCCTTGTAAAGATTGACTGCCAAAGCCTTGGCTCTTTGCCAAACCAAGAGTTTCTCGAAATCCATTTCGATCACCTGTTTTTGATCCACTTGCAGCTTGCCGCTTGAAGCTTTTAGCTGCTCTTTAGAAATAACCCTGACGTTTCTTTTCTTCCATCGAACCAGCGCCATCGTGATCGATGACTCGGCCCTG
Organism: Pseudomonas folii; assembly: GCF_014357575.1. Taxonomy (GTDB): domain Bacteria; phylum Pseudomonadota; class Gammaproteobacteria; order Pseudomonadales; family Pseudomonadaceae; genus Aquipseudomonas; species Aquipseudomonas folii. The sequence continues at coordinate 7,435 of NZ_JACONW010000172.1, forward strand.
ACGTTCGGAAGTACGCGTCAGAAGCATTTCCTGAATGATGTCAGTGAGGCTCGTGGCCTCGGACTCGACTGCGCCCGTCAACGGGTAGTCGCCAAGTGTGCGGAAGCGGACTTTCTTCTTGACGATGCGTGCCTTGTCCTCATCGCTGAGGTGATTCAGAAGACGCTCGTCGTCGATCATGATCCAGGTGCCGTTCATCTCGATGACATCGCGCTCGGCGGCGAAGTACAACGGGACAATCGGGATGCCTTCCAGATAGATGTACTGCCAGATGTCCAGCTCGGTCCAGTTGGACAGCGGGAACACACGGATCGACTCGCCTTTGTTGACGTTGCCGTTGTACACGTTCCACAGCTCGGGACGCTGGTTCTTCGGATCCCAGCGGTGCTTGCTGTCGCGGAACGAATACACGCGCTCTTTGGCGCGGGATTTCTCTTCATCACGACGCGCGCCACCGAACGCTGCATCGAAGCCGTGCTTGTCCAGGGCCTGCTTGAGACCTTCGGTCTTCATGATGTCAGTGTGCTTAGAGCTGCCGTGGGTCAGCGGGCTGATGTTTTGGGCCACGCCGTCCGGGTTGATGTGGACGATGAGGTCCAGGCCCATGTCCTTAACCATCTGGTCACGAAAGCGGTACATTTCCTGGAATTTCCAGCGGGTGTCCACATGCATCACCGGGAATGGCAGCTTGCCCGGAAAAAACGCTTTGCGCGCCAGGTGCAGCATTACGGCTGAGTCTTTACCGACGGAGTACAGCATCACCGGGTTATCAAACTCGGCGGCGACCTCGCGGATGATGTGGATGCTTTCCGCCTCCAGCTGTTTCAGATGCGTCAGTTTATCGACCATGGTTACTCACGGGTTGCATTCATTATTGACCGGACGACGCCCGGGACGGCCAGCGGGCCGTGTTCGAGGCCGCACTCTAGCACAGCACCTGCTTCTATTCAGGAGACCCAATAGATCGAAACGTTCTATGGATATACCGTCTCGTTAGGTATTCAAACCGGGTTCGGGCAGTCAATAAACAGGTGTTCCAGTGCAAATCGCCGCGCCAGATAGTCACCCAATGCCTGAACCCCGTAGCGTTCGGTTGCGTGGTGTCCGGCGGCAATAAAGCTGATCCCGTTTTCCCGGGCACTGTGAACGGTCTGCTCAGATGCTTCGCCGCTGATGAACAGGTCGACACCCGCCGCTATTGCCTGATCGATATAACCCTGCCCTCCCCCGGTACACCAACCCACCCGGCGAATCATATCCGTGCCTTCAATCAACAAAGGCTCACGACCCAGCACTTCCTGCACGCGACGGGCAAAGTCGCGGGGCATCATGGGTTCATTCAGCGAGCCGACCAAGCCGACGACGCGGGCGTTATCAGGATCCAGAGGGCCTTCCACAGTGATATCCAACTGGCGTGCCAACTGCACGTTATTACCCACGTCCGGATGCACATCCAGTGGCAAGTGATAGGCCAGCAGACTGATGTCGTGTTTGAGCAGGGTTTTCAGGCGGCGCTGCTTCATGCCGACGACGCAAGGGTTCTCGCCTTTCCAGAAATACCCGTGGTGTACGAGAATCAGATCGGCCTGCGCATCCACTGCGGCATCCAGCAAAGCCTGGCTGGCTGTGACACCGCTGACGATGCGCATGACCTGCGGACGGCCTTCGACCTGCAAGCCGTTGGGGCAGTAATCCTGGATACGCGAACTGCTGAGATAACGGTCGGCTTCTTCCACTAGAGTGCTGAGCGCAACAGCCATAAAAGACTCCTGAATGTGTGATTTGAAGCTGATAGGGTCGTGTTGCTGAAATGCTTCACTTCTGAAGATCTTATTTGCGAGACACGACCCCAAGTGCTCGTATAATGCCGCCCATTATGGCGCAGATGGGCAGCAAGCCGCAGCGTCGGATCACTTTCAGGATTTGCTCAATGTTCAAGGCACTGCGCTTTTTTGGTTGGCCATTGCTGGCAGGCGTACTCGTCGCACTGCTGATTATTCAGCGTTTCCCGGATCTGGTGGGTCTGCCTAGCCTAGACGTCAACCTGCAACAGGCACCACAAACCACCTACGTCCAGCAAGGCCCGGTCACGTATGCCGATGCGGTTGGCATGGCGGCGCCTGCGGTGGTCAATCTCTACACCACCAAGATGGTCAATAAAGCGGCCAATCCGATGTTCGAAGACCCGCAATTCCGGCGTTTCTTCGGCGACAACATGCCCAAGCAGAAACGTATGGAGTCGAGCCTCGGCTCCGGTGTGCTGATGAGCCCGGAAGGCTACATTCTGACCAACAACCACGTCACGACCGGTGCCGATCAAATCGTCGTTGCGCTGAAAGACGGTCGGGAAACCATTGCCAGGGTTATCGGCAATGATCCGGAAACCGATCTGGCAGTGCTGAAGATTGATCTCAAGAACATCCCGTCAATCACGATTGGTCGCTCCGACAGTATCCGTATCGGTGACGTCGCACTCGCCATCGGCAACCCTTTCGGGGTCGGCCAGACCGTGACCATGGGCATCATCAGCGCCACCGGCCGCAACCAGCTTGGCCTGAACACTTACGAAGACTTCATTCAGACCGACGCGGCGATCAACCCAGGTAACTCTGGTGGTGCGCTGGTTGACGCCAACGGCAATCTGACCGGAATCAACACAGCAATCTTTTCCAAGTCTGGCGGCTCTCAAGGCATCGGTTTCGCGATTCCGACCAAGCTGGCGATGGAAGTCATGAAATCGATCATCGAGCATGGCCAGGTGATACGTGGCTGGCTGGGTATTGAAGTGCAGCCACTGACTCAGGATCTGGCCGAGTCCTTCGGCTTGAAAGACCGTCCAGGCATCGTTGTGGCGGGTATCTTTCGCGATGGCCCGGCACAGAAGGCAGGCTTGCAGTTGGGTGATGTGATTTTGAGCATCAACGGCGAGCCTGCGGGTGACGGTCGTCGCTCGATGAATCAGGTCGCACGCACCAAGCCCGGCGACAAGATCGCCATTGAGGTCATGCGAAACGGAAAAGAAGTGAAGCTCAACGCTGAAGTTGGCCTGCGCCCACCGCCTCCGCCGTCGGCTACGCCGGTTGAGGAGCAGTGATCACTGAGTTGCGTAGATACCTG
>NZ_JACONW010000173.1 GCF_014357575.1 Pseudomonas folii
ACAGGGATTACCACAGAATTCAGATCCATCATTTCGACCTAAGTCGCGTTGACAAAGCCATAAGCGACTGCAAATAATCACCGGAAGTCATACGACAACAGATGACAACTAATAAGAACGGCAAGGGACTCTCATGACAACGACTCATACCGCCCAAACTCCCTTCAATCGCTTGCTTCTGACAGGCGCAGCAGGCGGTCTGGGCAAGGTTCTGCGGCAAAGTCTGCGGCCTTACGCCAAGGTCCTGCGACTGTCCGATATCAGCGAAATGGCCCCCGCCATTGACGCAAGCGAAGAACTACAACCCTGCGATCTCTCCGACAAGCAAGCCGTTCATCAATTGGTTGAAGGCGTAGACGCGATCCTGCATTTCGGCGGCGTCTCGGTTGAGCGTCCGTTCGAGGAGATCCTCGGCGCGAACATCAGTGGCGTGTTCCACATCTACGAAGCTGCACGCCGCCACGGCGTGAAGCGCATCATTTTCGCCAGTTCCAACCATGTCATTGGTTTCTACAAGCAGGATGAAACCATCGACGCGCTCTCCCCTCGCCGCCCGGACAGCTACTACGGCCTGTCCAAATCCTACGGCGAAGACATGGCGAGCTTCTATTTCGACCGCTACGGCATTGAAACCGTGAGCATCCGTATCGGCTCGTCGTTCCCGGAACCGCAAAACCGTCGAATGATGAGCACCTGGCTAAGCTTCGACGACCTGACGCAACTCATCGAGCGCTCGCTGTATGCGCCTAACGTCGGCCACACCATCGTCTATGGCGCTTCCGCCAACAGCAACGTGTGGTGGGATAACCGTTACGCAGCCCATCTTGGTTACCACCCCAAGGACAGCTCGGAACAGTTTCGTGACAAGGTTGAAGCGCAGCCCATGCCAGCCGCTGACGACCCTGCGATGGTTTACCAAGGCGGCGCCTTCGTTGCATCAGGACCTTTCGGCGACGACTGAACACCGATAAAAAAATAATAAAAGGACTGGGCGACATGGATGCTGAATTGATTCTCGACGCAAAAAACGCGACAGGCGAAAGTCCTGTGTGGAGCGCCAGGGAACAGGCCCTGTACTGGGTCGATATCCCGGCAGGCATGCTGCATCGCTGGGATCCGGCCGATGAAAGCAGCCAAAGCTGGAAAGCACCGCAAATGCTTGCCTGCATCGCCCGTTATGACAATGGCGACTGGATTGCCGGCATGGAAGACGGTCTTTATCGCCTGACTGAAACAGCCGACGGCACCTTGAGCGGCTCTTCTCTAGCCAGCGTTGAGCATGCGTTGCCTGGCATGCGCTTCAACGATGGGCGTTGTGATCGCCAAGGCCGTTTCTGGGCGGGCACCATGTTGATGGACATGGGCGCAGGCGCATCGGTCGGCGCGATGTACCGCTACAGCGCAGGCCAGAGCGAAACGCTCACGGCACAACTCACCGACTTCATCGTGCCCAATGGTCTGGCGTTCAGCCCGGACGGCAAGACCCTGTACTTGTCCGACTCGCACCCCAGCGTGCAAAAAATCTGGGCGTTCGATTACGACACCGACAGCGGCACGCCCCACAACCGCCGCCTCTTCGTAGACATGAATCACTATCTGGGCCGCCCTGATGGTGCAGCGGTCGATGCCGAAGGCTGTTACTGGATCTGCGGCAATGATGCCGGGCTGATTCACCGCTTCACACCAGCTGGCAAGCTTGACCAATCACTGGTTGTGCCGGTGAAGAAACCCACTATGTGCGCCTTTGGCGGGCCGAAGCTGGACACGCTGTTCGTGACCTCGATTCGCCCCGGTGGCGATATCAGCGACCAGCCATTGGCCGGTGGCGTCTTTGCCCTGAGACCCGGAGTCAGAGGCCTTGAGGAGCCTGCCTTCAAGGGCTAACGAATCACACACAAATCCACCAGCACCACAAAAACAACAAAATTGGAGTTATCCATGGATTTCAAACGCAAGCTTCTCATCGCCGCACTTCCGCTGGCCTTCTGTATGTCGGGCCTGGCCCAGGCAGAAGTCAAAATCAAATTCGCCGAAGTTCACCCCGCCGGTTATGCCCCGGTAGTGGCTGAACAGAACATGGGCAAAAAGCTCGAAGAGCAGTCCAAAGGCGAGATCAGCTTCAAGATGTACGCCGGTGGCGTGCTGGGTTCCGAAAAAGAAGTGGTGGAGCAGGTACAGAGCAACGCCATTCAGATGACCCGCGTCAGCCTGGGCATCGTTGGCCCGGTAGTGCCTGACGTGAACGTCTTCAACCTGCCGTTCGTATTCCGCGATCAGGCGCACATGCGCACCATCATCGACGGTGAAATCGGTCAGGAAATCCTCGACAAGATCACCAACTCCAACTTCAACATGGTCGCTCTGGCCTGGATGGATGGCGGCACTCGCAACCTGTACACCAAGAAGCCGGTACGCCAGATCTCCGACCTGAAGGGTATGAAGATCCGTGTTCAAGGCAACCCGGTGTTCATCGAAACCATCAACGACATGGGCGGTAACGGTATCGCCATGGCCACCGGCGAGATCTTCAGCGCCTTGCAGACTGGCGTCATCGATGGTGCAGAGAACAACCCGCCGACTTACTACCAGCACAACCACTATCAGAACGCCAAGTTCTTCACCATCACCGAGCACTTGATCCTGCCTGAGCCAATCGTGATGGCCAAGGACACCTGGAACAAGCTCAAGCCTGAACAACAGGCGCTGGTGAAAAAGCTGGCCCGTGAAGCACAGGCCGAAGAGCGCGTGCTGTGGGACAAGTCTTCTGCAGATGCGGAAACCAAACTCAAGGCCGCTGGCGTGGAATTCATCACCCTGACGCCTGAGCAGAAGAAAGCGTTCTATGACGCCACTCAGCCGGTTCGCGACAAGTTCGGTGCGCCGTACAAAGACTTGATCAGCCGCATCGAGGCCGTGCAAACCGACGCGTCTCTGGCCGCATCCAAGTAACCACCAAGCAGCCCTATAAGCCAGTCCGATAACGCCGCGGGGGCGAGCGCAAGCTCGTTCGCCGCCGCTGTGGTGAGCCTCCATGAAAAATACGCTGCTGCGCTTCAACGACGTTCTTTACCGAGTCTGTGTCGGGATCGCCGGTATGTCGATTCTGATCATGACGCTGATTATTCCGTGGGGCATTTTTGCCCGATACGTACTGGGCAGCGGTTCCAGCTGGCCTGAACCCACCGCCATTCTGCTGATGGTGGTATTCACCTTCTTCGGTGCAGCTGCCAGCTACCGTGCCGGTGCGCACATGGCCGTCTCCATGGCAGTCGATCGTATGCCGGCTCAGGTACGCAAAGTTGCCGCGGTGGTGGTGCAAGTTTTGATGGCAACCGTCGCGCTGTTCATGATTATCAAAGGCTTCAAGCTCTGCGGTACCACCTGGAATCAATACATCGGGGAGCTGCCGTTCCTGCGTGTTGGCATCTCGTACCTGCCCATTCCCATTGGCGGCATCGTGACCCTGATTTTCGTCCTTGAAAGACTTTTTCTGGGCGACCAAAGCCACCGGGCTGTCATGCGGTTCGATGTGATTGAAGAAAGTGAAGGGGCCGCATAAATGGACGCTTTAATACTGTTAGGCAGCTTTATCGCGCTGATCCTGATCGGCATGCCGGTCGCTTACGCGTTGGGTCTTTCCGCGCTGATCGGCGCATGGTGGATTGATATTCCAGCAGACGCGCTGATGATCCAGATCGCAGGCGGCGTGAACAAATTCTCGCTGTTGGCGATTCCGTTCTTCGTGCTCGCGGGCGCGATCATGGCCGAAGGCGGGATGTCTCGAAGGCTGGTGGCGTTTGCTGCGGTACTGGTTGGTTTCGTACGCGGCGGTCTGTCGCTGGTGAACATCGTTGCTTCGACCTTCTTCGGCGCCATCTCCGGCTCCTCGGTTGCGGACACTGCCTCGGTAGGTTCGGTACTGATTCCGGAGATGGAACGTGCTGGCTACCCTCGTGACTACTCCACGGCAGTCACAGTCAGCGGCTCGGTTCAAGCCTTGCTGACACCACCGAGCCACAACTCGGTGCTGTACTCGCTGGCGGCTGGCGGCACGGTCTCCATTGCGTCGCTGTTCATGGCCGGTATCGGACCGGGCCTGTTGCTCAGCGCCGTGATGATGGGCCTGTGCATGATCTTCGCCCGCAAGCGTAACTACCCGAAAGGTGAAGTAATCCCGCTGCGTCAGGCGATCAAAATCGCCGGTGAAGCCCTCTGGGGTCTGATGGCCATGGTCATCATCCTCGGCGGTATTCTGTCGGGTATTTTCACGGCGACCGAGTCAGCGGCCATTGCCGTGGTCTGGTCGTTCTTCGTCACCATGTTCATCTACCGCGACTACAAATGGCGTGACCTGCCCAAGCTGATGCACCGGGCAGCGCGCACCATTTCCATCGTGATGATCCTGATCGGTTTCGCCGCCAGCTTCGGTTACATCCTGACGTTGATGGAAATCCCGATGAAGATCACCACAGCGTTCCTGACGCTGTCGGATAACCGTTACGTGATCCTGATGTGCATCAACGTCATGTTGCTGCTGCTGGGTACCGTGATGGACATGGCACCGCTGATCCTGATCCTGACCCCAATCCTGCTCCCCGTGATCGTCGGTGTAGGCGTGGACCCGGTGCACTTCGGCATGATCATGCTGGTGAACCTGGGGATCGGACTCATCACACCGCCGGTTGGCGCGGTGCTGTTCGTCGGTGCTGCGGTGGGTAAAGTCACCATCGAAGCCACCGTGAAAGCTCTGCTGCCGTTCTACGTGGCGCTGTTCCTGGTACTGATGCTGGTGACCTACATCCCTGCAATCTCCCTGTGGTTGCCGAGTGTGGTGTTGTAAGAGAAATTGACGCAAACCTCGTTGGAGCGAGGCTTGCCCGCGAATGGATCACTGCGGTATTGCAGACATACCGAGTTATCGTTCTTCGCGGGCAAGCCACGCTCCAACAGGCTACTGCTACGCCCCCCAGCCAAGGAGGCTGGTTGCTCATGTCTGCTCCTGCTTTGTTTCCCCGCCACATCGCTGTATTGCTCCTCGCCCTTCTCGCCTGTGCTTTCGCAGGCAACCACATTGCAGCGCGTATCGCCTTCGACCATGACACCGGCCTGTTGCTGGCGATTCTGTGTCGCTCGGGCGTGACCTTGCTGGTCCTGACCGGCCTGGTGCTCTGGCAGCGGGAAAGTCCAAACCTGACCGCTCGAACCTGGCGCTGGCAATTGCTGCTGGGCCTGCTTATCGCCGCACAAAGTTTTTGCATCTACTCGGCTGTTGCCCGTATTCCAGTCGCGCTGGCGTTGCTGATCGCCAACGCTGCTCCCATCCTGCTGGCATTGCTCACCTGGGCCTTGGGCGGTGCGAAGCCGACTGGCCGTGCCGCCCTGCTGATGGGTTTTATTCTGATCGGTCTGGTCTTCGCACTGGACGTACCAGAGCGCTTGTCCAGCCAACACAGCACCGAAGCTCAATGGCTTGAAGGCATCGCTTTTGGCTTCGGCGCAGCGGGTGTTTTCGCCTGCGCGCTGTGGATCACCGACCATAAACTCTCGTCCCTGCGCGGCACCGTGCGCAGCATGCTAACCATGTTGATCGTATTCAGCGCCGCTGCGTTGGCGGGTTTCAGCGGCGTGCTGCCGGGCGGTGTTTCATTGCCGTCTTCCTCCACCGGCTGGACCGCTCTGGCCTGCTTGGTCACGCTTTATGGCGTGGGATTTTCCCTGTTGTTCATTTGCGTAAACCGTCTGGACATGGCCCGCAACGCACCGGTGATGAACATCGAGCCGGTGGCGAGTCTGTTGTTTGGCTGGTTGATTCTTGATCAGCTGCTCAGCGGCGGCCAGATCATTGGCGGTCTGATTGTGGTCACCGGCATTGTGCTGCTGACCTGGCGTCGCAAAGCGGCTTGAGCCTTTATTTGTACACACACGGCGGATCATCATGCACCCGGCAATCCTGACCCTGGAAGATGGCATCACCCGACTGACACTCGCCCCGCAAACCGGCGGCAGCATCGTTAACTGGAATGTGATTGCCAGTGGTCAGCCGCTGCTGCGCCCCAGCAACGACGACGCCCTGAGCGCCGGAACAGCGCGCAAACTGGCCTGCTATCCGCTGGCGCCCTGGTCAAACCGGATCAGCGACGGGGGTTTTGAAAGCCCTGATGGCTGGTTCGCGCTTGAGCCCAACAGCGCTAACGATGCGTTGCCGATTCACGGCAGCGCCTGGCAGCAACCATGGGAGGTGATTGAGCAGAGCCCGCAACATGCCTGCCTGCAATTGAATAGCAGCATTCCTTTCGCTTATCGCGCGCAACTGCGCTTCAGCCTGCTGGACGGCACGCTGAGCATCACGTTGAAGGTGACCCACCTGGACTCGCGGGCCGCCTGGCACGGGCTGGGCTTGCATCCTTATCTGCCACGCACCGCCAACACCCGGTTACAGGCCAAGGCTTCGCAGGTCTGGCTGACGGATGAAGACGGGCTGCCCACTCAATTGGAAAACATACCGGCCGAGTGGGACTTCAATTCGCTGAACAGCCTGCCACAAACCCGACTCGATAACGGTTTTACCGAATGGGATGGCAATGGCCTGATCAGCCAGCCGGACCTGGGTTATGAGCTTGAATGCCGGGCCACCGGGAGTGAAGTCTTTCTGGTGTTCTGCCCGCCGGGGCTGGATTTTTTCTGCTTCGAGCCTGTTAGCCACCCTGTGAATGCCCACCACTTGCCGGGACATCCGGGGTTGCGCTTGTTACGGCAGGGGGAGTCGGCAGAGCTGGGGTTCAGCCTGAGTTACCGGGCGATTTAAGGATCACGGAATTCTGTTGGAGCGAGTGGGCGGCAATCCGACTTGCCCGCGAATCAATCGCCGCGGTGGGGCAGGTAGTCCGCGTTATCGTTCTTCGCGGGCAAGCCTCGCTCCAACAGGGAAAAAATCCAAACGATAAGGGCAATCAAACTACTACGTAGTACTTACGCACATACACATCGCTCTGCCACGCGCAGCTCGCGCCTTGCGGAACGAATACAGTGTCGCCGGTGTTCACGGTTAAAGCTTCGCCGTCTGCGCCAGTGAGCGTCACCTGCCCTTCGATCAGATGCATCAACTCATGGACTTTGTGCGGTCGGCCACCGCGGGCATAAGGCGTCGAATCCCAGACGCCGATGCGCAAAGAGCTGTTCGGGTCTTCATAGGCGTTGTGTGAACGGCACTGCGGTGTCGGGCCAATCAGGATGCTGGCCTCGGGGGCTGCCGACGGTGCAAGCGCAACGCGCTTGTAGATCCAGGTCAGCGCCGGTTGTGTCGACGGCTTGCTGCCACTAAGTGCGCAAAAAGCCCAAAGACTCCCCTCTGCTGCATCAATCTGACAGGCGACGCCCTGCTCCACGACCACGCTCTCACCAGGTCCGGCTTCGAGGGTTTCACCCTTACTGCGCAAGGCGACACGGCCACGGTGGACCACCAGCATTTCCGTGAACGGATAGGCTTCGGAGCTCCACCCCCCTCCTCCCCTGACCACACCGGCACTCACGCCATCATCACCGACATAAGCAATCTCACGGAGGTCAGAGAACGGATCGCCCGCGCTCAAGGCACCGTGATTGAAAGAGGTATCAATTTGACTGCCGTCAGCGCGGACCAACAGCAAAGCTTTTAGCTGTGACATTAAACATTCTCCGGATTAGCCAACGGCTTGGGTGACGAGGGCAAACTGTGCGACGCCCGCAGTGGCCTGCGGTGCCTCGCCTTTGGCCATTTGCGTAACGCTGTCGACGGCTTTCAGACCGGCGTGATCCAGCCAGTCCGCCAGGCCGCTGTCAGTCGGGATGTCGATGCGCACAAACGAATACGGCACTCGCGACAGCAGCTGACTGATCAGATATTTGGCCTGCTCCACGTTCTGGGCAATCACCGGGCCGATGCACAGGCCGCGACCAAACGGACGCAACAAAGCGAACGCCTGTAACTGCCCATTGCGCTCGATAGCTGCCGAGTGCTCGACGCTCGGCAGCAGGTCCTTGAGCACTTGCGTGCGATCCAGCCCGCTGCCTGCGTTGGCCAACTCAAAGAGGCGCGGGTAATCCGCTTCGCTCACTGAGCGGCAGCTTTCGCTGAACGCCAGCGAGGGCGCTGGTGGTGCCTCGGCCGGCGCCTGGCCCTGACGCTGTTCGACGCTGCCGAAATCCACAAACCCCAAACTCGCATAAAGCGGCGCTCCGGCCAGGGTCGCATTGAGAATGGCGGTGCGAGGTGTGGCTGCCTCAATGGCCAGATTCATCAGTTGCCGACCGATCCCCTTGCCCTGATATTCATCGCTGACGATCACCAGGCCAATGGTTGAAAATCCCCCCTGATGGCAAGTGAATGCACTGCCGATCACGCGCCCTTTATCTTCGGCCACGAAACCCTGACTGACGCGCTGCAGCATCGCCCAGTCTTCGCGACGATGCGGCCATTTCAACTGGACGGAAAGTTGGTGCGCTGCGTCAACATCGTCGACGGTCATCGGGCGATACGAGTAGGAAGAACGTTGCGAGTCGGCCATGAAAAGCTCTCCGGTCAAAGGGGCAATAACGCCTGTATCCCATCTGTCCACCGCTCATGGCAAGAGGCTCGCAACGATTCGGCAGATTGCGCAAAACGCGCTGCCGTTTACCACAGTAACTGCTTAAAACGACACAAAGGTCGGCAGCAAATGCTTGCTGTTTTTTCCTAGGATGGACACCTCGCTTTTTATCGGCTGGAGTCCTTCATGGATAGCTTCGATCCTCGTCAAATTGCTGTTCGCAGCGCGCACTTCATCGGTGGCCGTTATCGCGATGCCCAGTCAGGCATGGACGTATTGCGCCCCTCCGATGGGCAGGTCTATGCCGGACTGCCGATTGCTGACGCCGACATGGTGGACGAAGCGGTCAGTAATGCCTGGCAGGCATTCAAGCACAGTGACTGGGCCAGCCGCCCGCCTCGCGAGCGAGCCCGGGTCATGCGGCGCTGGGCCGATTTGATTGAAGCTGACGGCGCGACTCTTGGTCCGCTGGAAGCGGTCGGTTCGACCCGGCCACATAAAGATGTGCTGGCCTGGGACATTCCTTATGTCGCCGAAGGGATTCGCTTTTTCGCCGAGCTGGCGGACAAGCATGGCGGTGAAGTAGCGGCGACCCAAAGCGACCGCCTGGGCATGCAGATCGCAGAGCCCTACGGGGTGATTGCAGCGATTGCACCGTGGAATTTCCCGCTGAGCATGGGCCACTGGAAAGTCGCCCCGGCGCTGGCAGCCGGTAACGCCGTGGTACTCAAACCTTCGGAACTGACGCCATTTTCCAGCCTGCGCTTTGCCGAACTGGCGGTGCAGGCTGGCCTGCCAGCCGGGATGTTCAACGTGGTACAGGGTGACGGCCGGACAACGGGCGACGCGCTGTGTCGTCATCCGCGCATCTCGAAAGTGACCTTTACCGGTTCCACGGCGACGGGCTCCAGCATCATGTCCACCTGCGCGCTGGTGGGCCCCAAACCCGTGACGCTGGAGTTGGGCGGTAAAAGTCCGCAATTGGTGTTCGCTGATATTCCTGACCTGGCCAAGACGGCTCGTACTGTCGCTCTGGCCATTACCGGTAATGCGGGACAGGTTTGTGTTTCGGGATCGCGGCTATTGATCGAACGCTCGATCATGGAGCCGTTCATTGAGCATCTTCAGAACTACTTTGCCTCTTTGCGTCCCGGCCCGACCTGGTCACCAGACGCAACGCTGCCGCCGATCATTTCCCACCTGCAGGGCAGCCGCATCGACAACATCGTCCAGCGTGCGCGTCAGGCGGGTGCGGAAGTGCTGGCCGGTGGCGGGCTGTTCGAAGGCATGGGCGGCGCCTATTACCAGCCGACATTGCTGACCGCAGTGGACAGCCACAGCCCGGCAGTCTGCGAGGAGATCTTCGGCCCGGTGCTGACCATTCAGGCATTCGACACCGAAGAGCAAGCCCTGCAACTGGCCGAACACGATACCTACGGTCTGTGCGCAGGCGTCCACACGGCTGATCTGAACCGGGCGCTGCGCCTGATTCGCAAGCTGGAAGTCGGCACGGTATGGGTCAACCGCTACGGGCGCAGCAACGATTACATCCTGCCGACCGGAGGCTACAAGCGTTCCGGCATTGGCAAGGACCTGGGACGTGAGGCGTTTGAAGCCAATCTGCGGTTCAAAAGCGTGTTGATCGATATCGCGCAGTAATAGCAGCAAAACACAGATTCAGAGCGGCAAGCCTGGCACACCGCGTTGCAACGGTAGGAGCGAACTTGTTCGCGAGACATCCCGCCTGACACACCGCCTCGCCAACAAGTTGCCTCCTACCTTGAAAGCGGCAAGCCTGAGCACCGCGTTGCAACGGTAGGAGCGAACTTGTTCGCGAGACATCTCGCCTGACACACCGCCTCGCCAACAAGTTGCCTCCTACCTTGAAAGCGGCAAGCCTGAACACCGCGTGCAACGGTAGGAGCGAACTTGTTCGCGAGACATTTCTCCTGATACCGCCTCGCCAACAAGTTGCCTCCTACCT
>NZ_JACONW010000174.1 GCF_014357575.1 Pseudomonas folii
GAACAAGTTCGCTCCTACCGGTCCAGCGGCCATGCGCCCACCTCGGTAGGACCGAATTTATTCGGGAGGGCTGCATTTCAGGCGATACACAGGCTGGGGATGCACCATCCCCCCTCGCGAACAAGTTCGCTCCTACCGGTCCAGCGGCCATGCGCCCACCTCGGTAGGACCGAATTCATTCGGGAGGGCTGCATTTCAGGCGATACACAGGCTGCGGATGTACCATCCCCCTCGCGAACAAGTTCGCTACAGAGGATTTACGTTCAGATTCAAAAATCGTTGAACAGCACTGCCTGTCCCTGCGGTGAGGTGAAAATCCCGTCGCCGCTGTGGCCCACATTCGGGACTACGACCAAACGCTGATTCAGCCCCTGTGGATGGCGTTTCTGCAGGTATTTGAAGAAGTTCTCGCCACGTTCCAGACGCTGGGCACCTTGCGCTTCTGCGCCGCAGGTCTTGTCCAGAGCCGGGTGTTTCGGGTCGGTGTCGTTCTGGCCGAGCAAGTAGGTCACGTCACGCTTCACATAATCGTCTTCGATCTCGGCCGTTTTGACTTTCCCCGCATAAGGCGGCATGCCGTTCAGACCGTATTTCCATTCGTTGAAGCCGGGGCAACTGGCCTTGGTGACGGGCAGCGGACGCTCGGTATCAAAGTAGGCGTATGACGATGGATTGGCGATCACGTAGCGCAGCTTGATGCCTTCCTTTTTCAACAGCACGTCTTCCTTGCCGCCGATCATCACGTAGCGCTGCACCACTTGCGCACCCCCGGAATGCCCGGCGATGACGATTTCCGTGAGGTTCGGGAACAGCTTGCTGTCGCTCAGGCGACGCAGAATATGGTCGATGACCAGATATGAGCTGACCGGCTTCGGTCCAACCGAATTTTCACCCGCCATCCATTGGTCGCCATGCCAGCGCAACACGTTGTCGCCCAGGTGGTGCGCTGCGATGTCTTTCTCGTCGAGAAACTGCGGGGCGATCAGCAGGGTCTTGTTGCGTTGCTTCGACTGATTGGCAGCACGTTCGATACTGCGCAGGTAAGTCGGCGCGTTACGCAACCGGCCATGCAGCACAATCACTGCACGTTCGATCTGCGGCCGGGGCTGATTCCAGTTCAGGCTCATGCCGAGCGTTGCCTGGGCGCCATTGATCGTCAGACGCTCCGGGCTGATGGATTTGACCGCCTGATCCTCGGCGTGAGCGTTGAAACTCAGAAGGGTGCTTAACGACAGGATCAGCAGCGGTTTCATCATGTGATCAGAGGCTCTTGGCGGCGAATGTGTCGCATTGGTTGAGTTGGCCCTGGGCAAAGCCGGTTTTGAACCAGCGAACCCGTTGGGCGGATGTCCCGTGTGTAAACGAGTCCGGCACTACGCGCCCCTGACCCTGTTGCTGAAGGCGATCATCGCCAATGGCGTTGGCTGCATTCAAGGCTTCTTCAATATCACCCGGCTCCAGCCAGTTCAAACGCTTTTGTGCGTTATAGGCCCAAACACCTGCAAGACAGTCAGCCTGAAGCTCCTGGCGGACCAGCAAACCGTTGCTGCCTTCCATGCGCTGACCACTGCGGCGAGCGGCGTCGACTTTTTCCGAAACCCCCAGCAATGTCTGCACATGGTGGCCTACTTCGTGAGCAATCACATAAGCCTGAGCAAAATCGCCTGCGGCCTTGAAGCGTTGTGACATTTCGCGGAAGAACTCCATGTCCAGATAGACCTTCTGGTCGGCAGGGCAGTAGAACGGCCCGCTGGCCGATGTGGCAAATCCACATGCGGACTGCACCTGACCGCTGAACAGCACCAGCGTTGGATCTTTATATTGGCGGCCGCCCAGCTGGAAGGCTGCGCGCCAGGTGTCTTCGGTGTCGCCGAGAATCGACCGGACGAACTCCGCCTGTTCATCGTTGGCCGGTGGAGCCTGGCGGGTCTCACTGGACGTTGGCGCTTGTGTCCCCTGGCCGGTGAGCTGGCCGAGAATCTGCATCGGGTCCTGACCGGTCAACAGGCCGATGGCCACGATGATAATCACGCCGCCGATGCCGAGTCCCTTGCCTCCTATGCGCATCCCACCGCCGCCGCTGCTGCCGTCACGTGCGTCCACGACGTTATCGCTGCGCCGACCCTTTTTCCATAGCATGTGGGAATCCTCTTCTTATCCTGTAAGGAGTGTCGCTGCTACCCACAGGCTGCGCCAGTCCGATTGTCAGACGCATAACCTGAATGGGAGTTGAACGACGTACATCTAGCGCAGGAGTAGAGAGGAGCAGGAGGCAATTAGTTCGCGATCAGTCCGGGTAATTAGCCCCGCACGAGACGTTGTTCACTTTTGACTGAGTTCATGAACGCCAGCATGGCCGAGGACTGGACCCGATGGCGGCGGGTAATCAGGCCGTAAGGCGGCAGGCGCGCCTCGAATTTGATCGGCAGCACGGCCAGCAAATCGCGACCGGGGTAGTCCTCGACCACCGACACCGGTGTCACGCCGAGCATGTCGGTTTGCTGTACCAGCGACAGCAAGGTCATGATCGACGTGGTCTCAACAATGCTGCTGGGGATGTCGACCCGCGCATTGTGGAACACCTGATTGATGATCGAGCGCATCGGGCTTGGATGCTGTTGCAGGACCCAGGTCATGTTTTGCATGTCGCCCCAACCCAGGTGCGTCGCGTTGGCCATGGGATGCTTCGCGCCGGCAACCACGCAGAGTTCCTCTTCGCCCAGGCTGTCGAATAGCAGATCATCGGAGCGGGCACCGCCAGGAATTCTGCCGAGCACCACGTCCAGTTGATCTTGCAGCAACGCCTGCACCAGCACATCGCTGGTGTCGACCTGGATGCTCATGGACAGACGCGGATGGCTTTTCTTCAGTTCGGCGATGGTCCGGGTCAGCAGGCCCGAAGCCAGGGCGGGAATCGCACCCACTACAACCCGGCCGAGGTTGCCGGACTCCAGTGCCACCAGTTCCTCACGCATACCGCTCAGTTCGGCGAACACCATGCGCGCGTAATAGATGACGGTTTCACCGAACTGTGTGGCGCGCATGCCCCGTGGCAGACGCTCAAACAGTTCGACGCCGAGCAAATCTTCGGCTTCGTGAAGCATCTTGGTCGCGGCGGGCTGGGTCATGCCGATGTTGTCGGCAGCCCGACGTAAAGAGCCCAGTTCCTGAAGCGCCAGCATCAACCGTAACTGGCGAAGTCGCAGGCGGCTGTGAATCACGTTGGCATCAGGAATACGGGTCATGATCGCGTCTCGCGGAAAAGTCTGGGGCTGAGCCTGACAAGAAATGTCAGGGCTTACCAGCCCCTTGCCATTCATTGCGCGGATTTCGCTTTGGCTGCATGACGCGTCCGCCAGCCCAGTGCGTTTCTGATCCCACTGGAAATCAAGGGCCAGAACAACATCAGCAGTGCCGCAGTGGTCAGGCTGCCCACCAGCGGATTGGACCAGAAAATGCCCAGTTGTCCGTCGGAAAACAGCATCGACTGGCGGAAAGCATCTTCGGCCTTGTCGCCCAGAACAGCCGCCAGAACCAGTGGCGCAATCGGGTAGCCGAGTTTTTTGAACAGATAGCCCAAGGCGCCAAAGACCAGCATCAGCCCGACATCGAACAGCGAGTTGTGCACCGAGTACGCACCGATTGCGCAGATCATGATGATGATCGGGGCAATGATCGAGAATGGAATGCGCAGGATCGAGGCGAACAGCGGCACGGTTGCGAGTACGACGATCAGACTGACCACGTTACCCAGATACATGCTGGCGATCAGGCCCCAGACGAAATCGTGCTGCTCGACAAACAACGTCGGGCCGGGGTGCAGACCCCAGATCATCAAGCCGCCCATCATCACTGCCGCCGTGGCAGAACCTGGAATGCCCAGGGTCAGCATCGGCAGCAGGGCGCTTGTGCCAGCAGCGTGGTCCGCCGTTTCCGGCGCAATAACGCCTTCGACTTCACCCTTGCCAAAGTTGTCACGATTCTTCGAGAAGCGCCGCGCCAGGCTGTAGCCCATGAACGACGCTGCCGTCGGGCCGCCCGGTGTAATGCCCATCCAGCAACCCACCAGCGTGCTACGCAAAATCGTTAGCCAGTAACGCGGCAACTTGGCCCAGGTGCGCAAAATGGTCATGGGTGTAATGCGTGCATGCTCGCCACGGAACACAAGGCCTTCTTCAACGGTGCAGAGGATTTCACCGATACCGAACAGGCCGATTACCGCGACCTCGAAGCTGATGCCGGTCATCAGGATCGGCTGGTCGAAAGTCAGGCGCAGGTTGCCTGACACGGTGTCCATACCGACGGCGGCCATGGCAAAGCCGATCATCATCGCGACTACGGTTTTCAGCGGCGGGTTCTTGCTCATGCCGATGAACGTACAGAACGCCAGCAAATACACCGCGAAGAATTCCGGTGAGCTGAAGGACATGGCGAATTCGGCGATGCGTGTCGACAGGAAGGTCAGCAACAGCACGCCCGCCAGTGCGCCAATCAACGCCGAACTGAAGGCGGCGGTCAGCGCCTCGGCTGCACGGCCGTCACGGGCCATGGGGTAACCGTCAAAGGTGGTTGCCACCGATGACGGCTCACCGGGAATGTTGAACAGGATCGAAGTGATCGACCCGCCGAACAACGCCCCCCAATACATGCACGACAAAAGAATGATGGCCGACACGGGCGACATGGTGAAGGTCAGCGGTAACAGCAGGGCAACGCCATTGGGGGCACCAAGGCCGGGCAGTACGCCGACCAGAATTCCCAGCAGCACGCCGACCACCATCAGGCCGATATGGCCTGGCGTGAGGATGAGGTTCATGCCGTGCAGCAGGGAGTCGAATTCACTCATTGCATCGATCTCCCGGCCATTGCCAGCCAGTCACCGACCGGACCTGCGTCCAGTGGAACCTTGAACCACAGCGCGAAGATCAGGTAGCTGGCCAGGACTGCACCGCCGGATACCGAGCAGATCATGAGTTTGCCGTAAGGTTTGGCCCGAACCCGGTCGCGCCACATGAACCAGGCGATGAATACCGCCGACGCCATGTAGATACCGGTGAACGGCATGGCTGCAACGAATAGGGCGATGGGAATGAACACTGACAGCACTTGGGCAAACTGGCTGCGGCTGACAAAGCTGATGTTCAGGGCATGCCAGCGTACCAGCGTGAGGACAATGTTGCCCAGGCTTGCGCAGCCCAACAGCAGGCCGATGTAAAACGGGAAATAACCCGGCTCGGGACCTGCGTCACCCCAGCCAATGCCTTGCTCAAGGCTGCCATACATCACCACTGCACCGATCAACAGGGTGAATAACGCCAGCCCGAGCTCGACCCAGCGAGTGCCGACCAGCGCAGATGTTTCAGAAGAATGGGGCATGGAACACCTCCGGATATAACTGCCGGGTGAACACCCGGCAGTGGGGCCTGATCAGTCAGTTCACTCGCGCAGCCAGCCAGCATCCTTGAACACCGGCGTAACTCGGGCCGTATCCTGCTGGATGTAGGCACTCAGTTGGTCGCCTTCGAGGAAGGTCGGCACCAGTGCGTTCTGTTTGACGTAGGCCTTGAACTCAGGGGCTTCTGAAACTTTGCGCATCAGTTCGGTATAGAACGCGCGTTGTTCGGCAGTCACTTTGCCGGGCATGAAGACGGTACGCGGGAAGCGATACTGATCGACGCCCAGGCCCTGTTCGAGGCAAGTCGGTACGTCGGCCCATGATTTGTCCCCGGCAACTTTGTCGGTGTAGCCCATGCGCTCTTTACTGAATACGCACAGCGGCTGGACCTGATCACCGCGCCACTGGCTGATGCTTTCGCTTGGATTGTTCACGTTGGCAGCGATATGTTTACCCGCCAATTGGGTGGAGGCTTCGCTGCCGCTTTTGAACGGGATGTAAACCAGCTTGCTGCCCGTGGTTTTGTTCAGCAGCAGGGTCAGGGTCTGGTCGACGTCCTTGGACTGGCTGCCGCCCATGCGCAGCTTGGACGGATCGGCCTTGACCGCTTCGTAGAAGCTTTTGGCGTCTTTCCACGGCGCGTCTTTGTAGGTCCAGAGAATGAAGTCGTCTTCAGCGACGGCGGCAACCGGAGTCAGTTCTTGCCATTGATAACCAAGCTTGGAGACCAGTGGCAGCAAGTAAATGTTGTTGGTGCCGATCACCAGTTTGTCGGCATCACCTTCAGACATCTTGATGTCCAGAAACGCCTCGGCCCCGTTGCCGCCGCCTTTGTTCAGGACCACGGTGTTGACGTCCAGCAGCTTGTGAGTGGTGATGATTGACTGAATCAGACGGCCGAGCTGATCGGTACCGCCACCAGGGCCGCCAGCGACGATGATTTCAACATTCTTGTCGGGTTGCCAGGCGTTGGCCAGGGCGGGAAGGGTGCCAGCGCAAACAAGGGAACAGCCGAGCAGAAGACGGGACACGCGTCGAAGGGATGCGGTTCGCATGATGATGAAACCTCTATTTCTTGTAATTGTTTTTTGAGCGATTTGCCTGATTCAGTGACCGGCAAATCTTGGGTCGAGTGTGGGAAGCTATTGCGGTGGCGTCTACTCAAAACATCAGATACACCGATAGCCTGGGGTTATCGCAGGTCGGCTGACACATATCGATCTGATGACCTGTAGGACCGGCTTTACGCACGATTCTGTAGGAGTGAGCTTGCTCGCGATTGGATCTGTCAGTCGACTTCAACATGAACTGACTGGACGCCATCGCGAGCAAGCTCACTCCTACAGTTTCAGTGTTTACCGAGAGGCAGCGCGCGCTCAAAGATATCCCTGGGTTATCACCGTATGTGTTTTTTTGATTAGACGGTTATCGCTTCGCCTCTGATAGTGAGCGCCACAGCAACACCTACAACAACAATAAAAAACGAGGTAAGCACCATGGATCGTTCCAGTGCACCCGTGCATCTGCCTGACGCAGGTGTCTCTACCGCTACCGGCAACCCGGCGGTCGCTACCACTGCCCGAGCCACTTCGGTGCGCTGGCGGATTTTTGCCATCATCTTTCTGCTGACCATGGTCAATCTCATCGACCGGGTCTCGCTATCCATCGCCATGCCCACCATCGCCAAGGAATTCGAGCTGTCGCCGAGCATGCAGGGCCTGATTCTCAGCAGTTTCTTCTGGGCGTATGCGCTGCTGCAAATCCCAGGTGGCTGGATGATCGACCGCTTCGGTCCGCGTCGTGTCATCACCTGGTCCACCGGTTTGTGGGGCACCTTTCAGGTGTTGGCAGGCTTCGCCACGGGCGGTGTTTCGCTGCTGTTTGCGCGGATGTTTCTCGGGGCAGCCGAAGCGCCATTGTTTCCGTCAGGCGGCAAGCTGATTTCCCTGTGGCTGGCTCCCAGCGAACGCAGCCGTGGCGCAGTCATGATGGACAGCGGCAGCCCTCTGGGCGTGGCGCTTGGCGGTTTGATCATCGCTTACTTGATTGCCACGCTGGACTCCTGGCGCATGGCGTTCGTCATCGCCGGTGTGGCGACCTTATTGCTGGGCTGGGTTTCCTGGCGTTATCTGCGTGATGATCCATCGGTTCACCCGCAGGTCAATCAGGCCGAGCTGGACAAGATTAATGCGGGTCGCGCCACACCGGCTGCCGAGGCCGCCCGTGCTCCTGTCAAAGGCTTGGGTATCGCGGCACGGTCGCTGACTGGCTTGCTGGTCGGACGCTCCAGTTGGGCGATGGTGTATTTTGGTCTGCTGACCTGGGGGCCGAGCTATCTGGCTCAGGCCCGCGGCTTTGATATCAAAGGCATTGGCGCGGCAACCTTCGTGATCTTCATTTGCGGCGCGCTGGGCTCGCTGACCGGTGGCTTCCTGTGTGACGGCCTGATTCGCAAGGGCGTGCGCCGAGGCCTGGCGGTCAAAGGCCTGCTGACCTTTTCCGGCTTGATTGCCCTGGCGGCGCTGGTGATGTTGCCAACCCTGAGCAACCCGTTCGCGGCGGTCGGGCTGTTGGCGATGACTGCGTTCTTCCTGATGTGGGGCAGCCTGTACTGGAGTTTCCCGGCATTGCTGGCCGCACCGGCCCGGGTCGGCCTGATCGGCGGCGTGATGAATCTGGCGGGCAGCATCGGCGGGATCTTCGTGCCGATTCTGGTCGGGGTGATCCTGCAGTTCTTCGGTGGCTTCGGTGCCGTGCTCGCATTCTTCGCTTTCTGCGCCGCACTGTTTGTTCTGGCCACCTTGTTTATCAGCCTGGATGGGCAGCAGGAGGTGGCGGATGTCTGAGTTGTGGAGCGGACCGATTGTCGATGCTCACCATCATTTCTGGGACCCGCAGATCAATTACCACCCGTGGCTGGCGGAGGACGCCAATATCCCGTTTCGCTACGGTGATTACTCAGCCATCAAACGTCGTTACCTGCCGCCAGAGTATTTTGCAGACGCCGGTGAACATCAGGTTGTGCAGACCGTGTACGTCGAAACCGAATGGGACCCCCGTGACCCGATTGGTGAGACGCGTTTTGTCGAGCAATTGGCCGTTCGTTATGGGGTGCCCAATGCCATCGTTGCGCAGGCCTGGCTGGATCATTCGGATGCCGTGGATGTGCTTCGTGCCCAAGCGGCATTTCAATGCGTGCGCAGCGTCAGGCACAAACCTGAAGGGCCGACATCGCCGGAGCAGGTCGGCACGCATCGCAGCCTGATGAGCGACGAGCACTGGCGGCGCAGTTTTGCTGCCTTGCACGGTCTGGGTCTGCATTTCGATTTGCAAACGCCTTGGTGGAATCTGCCCGAGGCTGAGCAACTGGCACGAGACTTCCCGGACACCACCATCATTCTTAACCATGCGGGGCTGCCTTCTGATCGCAGCGAGCAGGGCCTGGCCGGTTGGCATGCGGCCATGAGCCGACTGGCCGAGCAGCCCAATGTCGTTGTGAAGATTTCTGGCCTGGGCCAGCCGGGCAAACCATGGCGCGCCGAGGACAACGCTTGGATCGTGCGGGAAATCATCGCCATGTTCGGCGCAGACCGGGGGATGTTTGCCAGTAACTTTCCGGTGGACAGCCTGTGCGGCTCGTTTGACGACATCTACAGCGGCTTCAAACAGATCGTTCGCGATTTACCTGTCGCCGACCAGCAACAGCTTTTTTACAGCAATGCGCGACGTATCTACCGTTGCGAGCCTTCAGCCACTGCACAGACGTGGCCCGAACAGATGAGGAATCAAGCATGAGCAAGACTCGAATTGCGATGGTATTGGGTGACCCGGCCGGTATCGGTCCTGAACTGATTGCCCGTCTGCTGGCCGAGCCGCAGGTGCGCAGCCAGGCCCAGGTCATTCTGATTGCCGACGAAGCCGAAATGCAGCGCGGCATGCAGATCGCCGGTATGGAATTTCCCTATCGTCAGGTTGAGTCCCTGCAGGACCTGAACTTCAGCGACGACACGCCACTGTTCTTCAACTATCGCGGCGATACGGTGGGTGAATTCCCGCGCAGCGAAGCCAGTGTCATCGGTGGGCGCTATTGTCTGGATACGCTGAAAATCGCTGTCGAACTGACCGCCGCAAAAACCACAGATGCAGTGTTGTTCGGGCCGCTGAACAAGACCTCGCTGCACATGGCAGGCATGGCGCACAGTGACGAACTGCACTGGTTTGCCGAGCTGTTGGGTTTCGACGGGCCCTTCTGTGAGTTTAACGTGCTGGATAATCTCTGGACCTCACGCGTGACCTCCCACGTGGCGCTGTCGGCGGTGCCGGGCATGCTCAATCAAAATCGTGTGGTCGAAGCGATTCGTCTAATCGACACCGCGCTTAAACGCAACGGCCTGGAGCGTCCGCGTATCGGCGTTTGCGGCCTCAACCCGCATAACGGCGACAACGGTTCGTTTGGCCGTGAAGAGCTGGACATCATCGGCCCAGCCGTGAAAACCGCGCAGGCGCAGGGCATTGCGGCGGATGGGCCGTATCCGGGTGACACCATCTTCCTCAAGGTGCAGGGCGATGCCAGTGCCTTTGATGCGGTGGTGACGATGTACCACGACCAGGGTCAGATCGCGATCAAACTGATGGGCTTCTCCCGTGGTGTGACGGTGCAGGGCGGTTTGCCGATCCCGATTACCACGCCTGCGCATGGCACCGCGTTTGATATCGCAGGGCAGGGCAAGGCCAATGTCGGCGCTATACGCCAGGCGTTCGAGATTGCCTGCCGGATGGGGCGCAGC
>NZ_JACONW010000175.1 GCF_014357575.1 Pseudomonas folii
TTGGCTATGCTATGCGCATTAAATCCCCCCTCGCGAACAAGTTCGCTCCTACCGCCTGGGTAGTCCGCCCATCCGCCAGTGTGCCTGAACCTTATCGCGGGCAAGCCCGGCTCCCACAGAGGTTCGCGAAGTGATGCGCCTGACACGCCGCCTCGCGAACAAGTTCGCTCCTACCGCCTGGGTAGTCCGCCAATCCGCCAGTGTGCCCGAACCTTATTGCGGCAAGCCCGGCTCCCACAGATGTTCGCGAAGCGATGCGCCTGACACACCGCCTCGCGAACAAGTTCGCTCCTACCGTATAGGTGATTTGCCCATCCGCCAGTGTGCCCAAACGTTATCGCGGCAAGCCCGGCTCCCACAGCGGTTCGTGAAGTGATGCGCCTGACACGCCGCCTCGCGAACAAGTTCGCTCCTACCCAGAGGTTTGCGGTCACGGGTAGGAGCTAGCCTCAACCGGTATGCGTAATCCGCCCATCCACCAGGGTGTAACGCACGGCGCTCGGCAGGCAGTGGCCGAGGAACGGGCAGTTTTCGCCTTTGGATAGCCACGTCTCACCGGCAACGGTCGAGGCGGCTGGATCAAACAGCACGATGTCAGCGGGCGAACCGGCGCTCAGCTGTCCTGCAGGCAAGCGCAATGCTTCCGCCGGGCCGCTGCTCAAACGGGCGATCAGGGTTGGCACGTCCAGCAAGCCATCTTCAACCAGTGTCATTGCCAATGGCAGCAGCAATTCGACGCTGCTGATGCCCGGCTCGGTCGCGCCGAAGGGTGCCAGCTTGGCATCGCGTTCGTGCGGTTGGTGATGGCTGGAGATCGCGCTGATCACGCCGGATTTGACCGCTTCACGCAGGCCGTCACGGTCCGCGCGGGTGCGCAGTGGCGGTTGCACGTGATACAGGCTGGAGAAGTCGATCAGCGCTTCGTCGGTCAGAATCAACTGATACAGCGCCACGTCAGCCGTGACCTTCAAGCCCCGGGCCTGCGCCTGAGCGATCAGTGCTGCGCCGCGAGCACTGGTCAGTTGGCTGAAGTGCGCGCGTACGCCGCTTTGCTCAACCAGCAGCAGGTCGCGGGCCAATGCCACGGTTTCAGCGGTTTCTGGAATGCCAGCCAGGCCAAGGAAGCTGGCGGTCGGACCTTCATGAGCCAGGCCACCTTCGGCCAGATCACGGTCCTGAGAATTGAAAATCACCGTCAGGTCGAACGTTGCCGCGTATTCCAGCGCCCGGCACAGGGTGCGGGTGTTGCGAAAGCTCTCCAGACCGTTGCCGAAGGCCACGCAGCCCACATCGCGCAAAGCGACCAGTTCAGCCAGTTGTTCGCCTTCCAGGCCCTTGCTGAGAGCGCCAATCGGGAACACCTTGCTGTGCCCGGCTTCGCGAGCGCGATCCAGGATCAGCTCGGCGACGGCCGAAGTGTCCAGAATCGGTTTGGTGCGCGGCGGGCAGCACAGGCTGGTTACGCCACCGGCTGCGGCGGCTCGGGTTTCGCTGGCGATCGTGCCTTTGCGGCTGTAACCGGGTTCGCGCAGGGCTACGTTGAGGTCAACCAGGCCGGGCGCGGCAATCAGGCCAGTGGCGTCGATGGTTTGTACCGGTTCGAAACCCGCTGGCGCATCGCCGATTGCGAGCACCTTGCAGGCTTCCAGGTGCAGGTCGGTAATTTGGTCCAGACCACTTTTGGGGTCGATGACGCGAGCGCCGAGGATGCTGAGCTTCACTGGGCGTTCTCCTGTTCGAATTGTCGTTGCGCGGTCTGTCCGCTCATGGCCATGGACAACACGGCCATGCGCACGGCGATGCCGTAGGTCACTTGATTGAGGATCACCGAATGCGCGCCGTCGGCCACTGCCGATTCAATTTCAACGCCGCGGTTGATCGGGCCGGGGTGCATGACGATGCAGTCCGGCTTCGCGCCCGCCAAACGTGCGGTGGTCAGGCCGAACAGGCGGTAGAACTCGCCCTCGCTCGGCAGCAGGCCGCCCTGCATGCGTTCGCGTTGCAGGCGCAGCATGATCACCACGTCGACATCTTTCAGGCCTTCGTTCAAGTCGGTGTAAACCTTCACGCCGTATTGCTCGACGCCAACCGGCAGCAAGGTTTTCGGCCCGATCACGCGGATGTCCGGGCAGCCCAATGCTTTAAGGGCGATCATGTTCGAGCGTGCCACCCGCGAGTGCAGGATGTCGCCGACGATGGCCACAGACAGATTTTCGAAGCCGCCTTTGTGCCGACGAATCGTCAGCATGTCGAGCATGCCTTGGGTCGGGTGCGCGTGACGGCCGTCGCCGCCGTTAATGATCGCCACTTCCGGGCACACATGCTCGGCAATGAAGTGCGCCGCGCCCGAGTCACCATGCCGCACGACGAACATGTCGGCAGCCATGGCTTCAAGGTTGCGCAGGGTGTCGAACAGTGTCTCGCCCTTGCTGGTCGAGGACGTGGACACGTTGAGGGTGATCACGTCCGCCGACAGCCGCTGTGCCGCCAGTTCGAAGGTGGTGCGGGTGCGCGTGGAGTTCTCGAAGAACACGTTGCACACGGTCTTGCCGCGCAGCAGCGGGACTTTTTTCACCGCCCGGGCGCCGACTTCCAGAAAGGAGTCAGCGGTATCGAGAATTTCAGTGAGCAGCTCGCGAGGCAAGCCGTCGAGGGACAGGAAATGGCGCAGCTGACCTTGATGGTTGAGCTGCAGCGGGCGCTTGGCGTCGAGGGGCGTCATCGCAAAGGACTCTTTCAAGGCGGTTAAAGGGCGGAGGCGGTGGACAGGTCTTGGATTTCGAGGGCCAGCGGCGCAGGACCGCTCAGCTTTACCCGCTCATTGGCGGCCAGCGTCAACGTCGCGCCGACCACGTCAGGGCTGATCGGCAGCTCGCCAGCGTCCAGGTCCAGCAGGCACACCAGCGTCACGCTGGCCGGGCGGCCGTAGTCGAACAGTTCGTTGAGGGCGGCACGAATCGTCCGGCCACTCATCAGGACGTCATCAATCAGCACCAGATGCTGACCTTCGATTTCGAAGGGCAGGTCAGAAGGGCGCACTTGCGGGTGCAGGCCGTTCTGGCTGAAATCGTCCCGGTAGAAAGAAACGTCCAGCGTGCCCAGCGGTTCATCGCGCCCCAGAGTCTTGAGCAATTCCTGCGCGACCCATACGCCGCCAGTGCGAATGCCGATGAAGCGAGGTTCGCTGACGCCGCGCTTGTTGAGGTGCGCGTTCAGGTCAGTGGCCATCTGACGAATCAGTTCGTCGGGGTTCGGCAGGTTCATGAAGTTGCTCCTGAAAGTACCCAAGCCGGGACAAGGCCTGGCTCAGGCGGAAACGAAAATTCAGATTGTTAACGCCAAGCCTTGTACAGGCTAAATGTGTCAGGCACTGAACAGCTCGGCGTTTGCGTCCATCCAGCCCTGTAACAGGAGCATGGCGGCGATGGCATCGACCGGGTTGTCTTTGTAACTGCTACCGCGCTGACCGCCGCGGCTCATGCGCTCGCCCTTGGCTTCGAAAGTCGTCAGGCGTTCGTCATGGGTATAAACCGGGATGTTGAAGCGGCCGTTGATCCGCCGGGAAAACTTCTCCGCCTTGACGCTCATGTCGCTGGGCGTGCCGTCCATGTTCAGCGGCAGGCCGACGATAATGGCGTCGGGTTTCCATTCGCGGATCAGCGCTTCGATCTGGCTCCAGTCCGGCACGCCTTGCTGGGCCTTGAGGGTGCACAGGTCGCGAGCCTGGCCGGTAATCACTTGGCCCACCGCAACGCCGATCTGTTTGGTGCCGTAATCGAAGCCCAGTAGCAAGCGCAGTGCGGGCATCAGGCGTGGCCTGCCTGGCTGGTGAGCAGGTTCAGGTTAACGCCCAGGCGCGCGGCGGCGGCATCCCGACGCTGGTCACTGTCGACGTCAAAGAGAATGGCCGGGTCGAACGGGCAGGTCAGCCAGGCGTTGGCAGCCATTTCAGCTTCCAGTTGGCCCGCATCCCATCCGGCGTAACCGAGGGTGATCACATTTTGATCAGGGCCGTAGCCGTCTGCGATGGAAAACAGCACATCCTGAGACGTGGAAAGCGCCAGGTCGCCGAGTTCGACGGTCGCCTGAAAGACCTGCCCTCGAGGGTGCAGCACGAAACCGCGATCGGTCTGAACCGGGCCGCCCGTATGAATCACTATTTCCTGACAGCGCACGGGAGCGGGGAGCTCGGGGCGCAATTGCTCAAGGACATCCGCCAGCGTCAGGCTTTGCGGTCGGTTGATGACCAGCCCCATGGCTCCGTTGGCGTTGTGCTCGACGATGTAAGTCAGCGTCTGCGCAAAGTTCGGGTCCACCATGTGTGGCATGGCGATCAGGAATTGATGCTTGAGATAACTCGCAGATACGTTTTTCATGAGCTCTAGTGTGGCGCTGCGCGGCGGGCCTGACAACTGGCAGTTCTGACAGGTCCGCAGGTTTGTGAAGGAGCCGTCAGTTACTGGAAAGCTTGTCGCCCCGAGCGAATTTCCAGGTGCGGATGATTTCGAGCCGGTCGATGTCAGCCAGATCGCCGGTGAACGGCGCAAATGGCGCCGCAAGACGTACGATTCGCTGCGCAGCCTGATCCAGCAACGGCTGCCCGGAAGACTCCAGCACCAGTATTTCGTACAACGAACCGTCGCGATTGATCGAGACCATCAGACGCAAATTGCCGTAGATCTGCTTGCGGCGGGCTTCTTCCGGGTAATTCAGGTTGCCGACGCGCTCGACTTTCTTGCGCCAGTCGTCTTTGTACCAGGCACCTTTGTCGCGCATGGTCGACGCGGCATTCAGGCGATGGATCTTTGGCCGCTTGGCGTACAGCTGTTGCTCGTTGGAGAGTTCGGCTTCAAGGCTGGCGATTTCGCTGCTCAGTTGCGAGCTGTCGAATTCTGGCGCGGCCTTGGGCGTGGGATCAGGCTTGACCTCTTCACGCTTGGCGACCGTTTTCTCCGGGGTTTTAGCCTTGGTGGCGACCACGGTTTTCGTCGACTCCTGCTTTTGCACGGGTTTGGCAGCCGCAGGCGGGGTCACTTTATTGATCTTGGTGTCCTGAAACGGCGCAAGCTCGGTGGTCTTGGGAATTTCCGCCTTGTCCAGGGTGCCGCTGCCTTCCTGATTGTCTTGAGCCAGAAAGTCGGCCTGTTTGGGCTTGGTGTCACTTTTGAAGGTGGCGAGGGTGATTTCCAGCGTCTGGCTGATCTGTTCCGGTTTGACGTAGGTGAAGCCCACGCCAAGGATGATCGCCACGTGAATCAACGCCGCAATCAACAGGGTAAAGCCCAGACGATCAGCCGGGCGCACGCCTGATTGGGTAAGTTCGTATGGGAGATCGACAGCAGTCATCAGCGGGTTAGCGTCTCTTGGGGTATTTCAAAATCATAGGCTGCGCATGATAGCCCAGATTGAAATGCGATCTCCTGTGGGAGCGGTGCTTGCCCGCGATAAGAACACCGCGATCTAAAGTAAATCGCGCCCAGCCTTATCGCGGGCAAGCACCGCTCCCACAAGGGGGAATGAATTCCAGCAGGGCTATTCGGCCTGCAGCTTCTTCTCGATCACATCCATCAGCATCCCGCCAATGTTAGTGCCGAATGCATTATCGATCTCGCGGATGCAGGTCGGGCTGGTGACGTTGATTTCGGTCAGATGCTCACCGATCACGTCCAGGCCGACGAAGATCAGGCCTTTTTCGCGCAAGGTCGGACCAATCTGCTCTGCAATATAGCGATCCTTGTCCGTCAGCGGACGCGCTTCGCCACGACCACCTGCTGCCAGGTTGCCACGGGTTTCCCCGGCCGCCGGGATACGTGCCAGGCAATACGGGACAGGTTCGCCGTCGACCATCAGGATGCGTTTGTCGCCGTCCTTGATGGCAGGCAGATAACCCTGCGCCATGATTTGCTGGGTGCCATGTGCCGTCAGAGTTTCGAGAATCACCGACAGGTTCGGGTCGCCCACACGATGGCGGAAGATCGACGCGCCGCCCATGCCGTCCAGCGGCTTGAGGATCACATCGCCGTGCTCTGCGGCAAACTCACGCAGGATGTCGGCACGACGGCTGACCAGCGTCGGCGGCGTCAGGTGCGGGAACTGGGTCGCGAACAGCTTTTCGTTACAGTCGCGCAGGCTCTGCGGCTTGTTGACGATCAATACGCCAGCGCGCTCGGCTTGTTCCAGCAAGTAAGTGGCGTAGACGAATTCCATGTCGAACGGCGGATCCTTGCGCATCAGGATCACGTCCAGATCATCCAGACCGCTGTCCACTTCCGTGCCGAATTCGAACCATTTGGCCGGATCGGCAAAGACTTTCAGCGGTTTCATGCGAGCGCGGGCCTGGCCAGCGTTCTGATACAGGTCCTGCTGCTCCATGTAAAACAGCGACCAGCCGCGTTCCTGAGCGGCAAGCAGCATGGCCAGTGAGCTGTCCTTTTTATAGGAGATGCGCTCAATCGGGTCCATGACAATCCCTAGGCGAACGCTCATGGGCAAATATCCTCTGATCGATAACGGCCGCGTCGGCCTTGAAATAGGCGTCAGGGTGGCGCTCCGCTTGCTCCGGGTCAAGAGGCAAGCACGTGGCGGCCGGCTTTATGGATTGAGTCTGGAGAGTGTGCTAAAAAGGCTCGGCGCCTGAATTTGGCATTTGGCCTTCAGCCCCTGTAAATCAGGAGCTGGCAGTACATCAGGCTCCCGTGCCGGGCTGAACACGCATAATCACGCCGCGGCGATGGAAGAGCAGATATGGAACAGCATTCATCAGCACTGAAAGTCATGGTCATCGATGATTCGAAGACGATTCGTCGCACCGCCGAAACGCTGCTGAGAAATGTCGGTTGTGAGGTCATTACGGCAATTGACGGGTTCGATGCGCTGGCCAAGATCGCCGACAATCATCCGCGAATCATATTCGTCGACATCATGATGCCGCGTCTGGATGGCTATCAGACCTGCGCGTTGATCAAAAACAACCGGGCGTTCAAATCAACGCCGGTGATCATGCTCTCGTCCAAGGATGGCCTGTTCGACAAGGCCAAGGGACGAATCGTCGGCTCCGATCAGTTTTTGACCAAACCGTTTAGCAAGGAAGAGCTGCTCAGCGCGATCAAGGCCCATGTGCCGGGGTTCGTTGCAGTGGAACAACAAGTTTCATGACGCCTGCTGCCCATAAGGGCAGCGGGCATTCATCCTTATGGGGAACACCATGGCTCGAATTCTGATCGTCGATGATTCGCCGACTGAAATGTACAAATTGACCGGCATGCTCGAAAAGCACGGTCATGAAGTCCTCAAGGCCGAAAACGGTGCCGACGGCGTTGCCCTGGCGCGTCAGGAAAAACCCGACGCCGTGCTGATGGACATCGTCATGCCCGGCCTCAACGGTTTTCAGGCCACCCGCCAGCTGACCAAGGATGCGGACACCAGCATGATCCCGGTCATCATCATCACCACCAAGGATCAGGAAACCGACAAGGTCTGGGGCAAACGCCAGGGCGCGCGTGATTACCTGACCAAGCCGGTGGACGAAGAGACCCTGATGAAAACCCTGAACGCGGTACTCGCCGGCTGACGCCGGTTCGTCATGGCTGAGTCTCAAACCGCTTTCCAGCTGCTGTTCGACATCGACCAACGCTGTCGAACACTGGCGGCGGGCCTGCCGTTTCAGGAAACCCGCCAGCAGGACTGGAGCGGTATCGGCTTTCGCATGGGCGAGCGTTGCTACGTGGCGCCCATGGGGGAAGTCAGTGAAATCCTTCACGAGCCACGCTACGCGGTGCTCCCCGGCGTAAAACCCTGGGTGCGAGGCGTGGCCAATCTGCGTGGCAAGCTGTTACCCATCATGGATCTGTGCAGCTTTTTCGGTCATGAGCTGTCACCTCTGCGTAAAGAGCGGCGGGTACTGGTCGTGGAACACCATGATGTGTTCGCCGGTTTACTGGTTGATGAGGTGCTTGGCTTGCAGCATTTCAGTCAGATCAGCCTGATGCCCCGGCAGGCGGCTGACATGGATGACGACATCACACCGTTCATTCGAGGGCAGTTTCTGCGCGATCAGGCCTGGCTGGTGTTCAGTCCATGGGCGCTTGCGCAGTCACCGGGCTTCATGGACGTAGCGCTGTAAACGTATTGGGCAGGCCAGCAACGCTGGCCTTTTTTGCTTGCGCGATGAACATCGCATTCGGTCCAGGTGGGACATGAGTAAAACAGGCAGATCATTGGAAGGCCTACGCAGCCGCTCGCAAATCGTCGTGCTGTTCGTCGCGCTGATCATTTTCATCGTGTTGCTGTTCGTCAATTTTGCTTACCTCAACACGCAATCGAATTACGACAAGCAGTACATCGGTCATGCAGGCGAGCTGCGCGTGTTGTCCCAGCGCATTGCCAAGAACGCCTCCGAGGCTGCTGCGGGTAAACCGCAGGCCTTCAAATTGCTCGCCGACGCCCGCAATGACTTTGACATGCGCTGGGGTTACCTGCGCAAGGGCGACAAAAAAACCGGTTTGCCACCCGCACCAGAGGACGTCCGCGAAGAGTTGCAGACGGTGCAGGCCGACTGGGAAGCCTTGCGCAGAAACACTGACGTGATTCTGGCCAACGAGCAGACCGTGCTGTCGTTGCATCAAGTGGCCGCGACCCTGGCCGAAACCATTCCGCAATTGCAGGTCGAGTACGAAAAAGTCGTCGATATCCTGCTGCAAAACCGCGCGCCTGCCAGTCAGGTGGCGGTTGCCCAGCGCCAGTCCCTGTTGGCTGAGCGGATTCTTGGATCGGTCAACAAAGTGCTGGCAGGGGATGACACCGCGGTTCAGGCCGCCGACGCTTTCGGCCGCGACGCCAGTCAGTTCGGGCAAGTGCTCAGCGGCATGCTCGACGGCAACGTGACCATGCGCATCGCTCAGGTTGACGACCCGGCCGCCCGAGCGCGTTTGGCCGAGATCGCCGAGTTGTTCCAGTTCGTTTCCGGTTCGGTGGATGAGATTCTCGAGACTTCGCCTGAGCTGTTCGAGGTGCGCGAGTCTGCAGGCAACATTTTCAACACGTCACAAACCCTGCTCGACGAAACCTCTGTGCTCGCCAACCGGCTGGAGCATCTGGCCAGTGCGCGCTCATCGAACACCATCGGCGGTTACGTGCTGGGTTTGTTAGCCTTGATGTCGATCATCCTGATTGGCCTGGTCATGGTGCGTGAAACCAACCGCCAGCTTCGCGAGACCGCCGAGAAAAGCGAGCGCAACCAGAACGCGATCATGCGGCTGCTCGATGAAATCGAAAACCTGGCAGACGGCGACCTGACCGTGGCCGCGTCGGTGACGGAGGATTTCACCGGGGCAATCGCTGACTCCATCAACTATTCCATCGACCAGTTGCGCGAGCTGGTGGCGACTATCAACCTGACCGCTGAGCAGGTGTTCGGCGCGGTCAAGGACACCCAGGGCACCGCCACGCAGTTGGCGGCTGCGTCTGAGCACCAGGCGTTGCAGATTACGGCGGCTTCCAATGCAATCAACCGCATGACCGGGTCCATCGATCTGGTCTCCGCCAACGCCCATGAATCCTGGTCGGTTGCCGAGCGGTCGGTGGCAATTGCCAACAAAGGCAATGAGGTGGTGCACAACACCATCAATGGTATGGACAACATTCGCGAGCAGATCCAGGACACCTCCAAGCGGATCAAGCGGCTGGGGGAGTCTTCTCAGGAAATTGGCGATATTGTCAGCCTGATTGACGACATTGCCGACCAGACCAACATCCTCGCCTTGAACGCAGCGATTCAGGCCTCGATGGCCGGTGACGCCGGACGCGGTTTTGCGGTAGTGGCTGACGAAGTGCAGCGTCTGGCTGAGCGTTCGTCATCGGCGACCAAGCAGATTGAGACGCTGGTGCGGGCGATTCAGAACGACACCAACGAGGCGGTGATCTCCATGGAGCAGACCACCACCGAAGTGGTGCGTGGTGCGCGCCTGGCACAGGATGCCGGGGTGGCGCTGGAAGAGATCGAAGGCGTTTCGAAAATCCTCGCCGCGCTGATCCAGAGCATCACCAACGCGGCCCAGCAGCAGTCAGAGCTGGGGCTACAGATTTCCCAGACCATGACGGTTATTCAGCAAACCACCTCGCAAACCACCTCAGGCACCGCCGCCACGGCGCGCAGCATGGGCAACCTGGCGAAGATGGCCAGCGCGATGCGCCGCTCGGTCTCAGGCTTCACCTTGCCGTCGTCGAAGGATCGCGGGTGATGGTCAGACAATTTCCAGTGCTGCTCTCCTGCAGGACAGGTCCGGTCGACACAAACATTCAGGTTGGAATGCGATCTCTGTGGGAGCGGTGCTTGCCCGCGATGCATGAGACGCAGTTAGACGACATACCGCGTTATCGTTTATCGCGGGCAAGCACCGCTCCCACAGGGTCTGTGTGTCCCTCGAATTGCGGTAGCGAGCAATGGACCTGTAGGAATGGTCCA
>NZ_JACONW010000176.1 GCF_014357575.1 Pseudomonas folii
AAGTTTGGTGTTGATAAAAAGTCGATTACTTCCCGGAAATCAACGCAGCAACAAAGTCAGCCACCAACGCCACAGCAATCGCCGCCGCCGCGATCACAAACAGCATCACGTGATGCCCGCCATTGGCGTTGAAGATCACTGAATACCCATAACCGCCCAACGCCTGAAATGTCGCAAAGGAAACGGTCGCACGGCTCCAGGCGACTTGCTGCAGTTCGTGGCGGGGCACCAGTTCGTGAATCCTGCCCAACGCCAGCGGCACGATGCCGGGTGGGAACGAGCCAATGATGATTGCCAGCAAGGCCAGCAGCGCAAAGTTACTGGTGGTGCACAACAACGCGACCGTTACGGCTTGTACCGCGAGCACCACGCGGATCGAGGTGCGGGCACCCAGACGGTCGGCGAGAAAACCGTAGATCACCGGTCCCAGAATCGCGCCGATCCCGTACATGACCCAGATCACGGCCCCCGCATGGGCGCTCAGGCCAAGCCCGCGGGTCACGTAATCCACCAGAAACACCATCGCGGGCACCAGACCGATCGCCATTAATGCGTATTGGCCAAACAACAGGTATATCCCGGGGTTCATGCGGCTGTGAAGTGGCTGATGAGTCGCTTCGGCCGAGGCCGACACTGCGGCGGTAGCGCCTGCCGATGGCCAGCCGAACCAGCTCACTGCGGTGAGCACCAGGGACGCCAGACCCAGGCCTATCCAGGCATCTCGCAAGCCCAGAGATAGCAGGAACGGCACCAGCGTCCCCGAACCTGCGATGCCCAGACCCACCCCGATGAAGATTGCACCACTGGCCAGCCCTCTGCGAGCCACCGGTACATGAGGAATCACCGTGGCGGCCACCACGACCATGATCGCGCCCCCGGCGATGCCGGACAGCAGTCGCCAACTGAAGAACCACGCGATGGATAACGGAAAGGCACACGCAAAGAATGATGCCGTGGCGATCAGCATCATCAGACGCAGCGAGTGTCCGTTGGACAGTCGCGCAGCGATGGGGCGGCCGGTGAGGGCGCCTATCAGATAACCGATCAGGTTGGCTGCGCTCAGGTAAATCACGTCCGAAGCGGAAAACCAGTGGGCTTCGATCAGTGATGGAATCAACGGCGTATAGGCGAATCGCGCCAGGCCGATGCTCACCAGGCTCGCGCTGAGGCCTGCAAGGATGTGCAGCCAGACGTTGTTGCGTCCGGATGCAAGGGTGTCAGTGGTGGTGTGCATGGCGGAATGTCCTTCCCACAGAAGCATGGAATCAAAGTGAGCACGACAAAGTGCTTGGCTGAGTCCATAGTACCGACGATGATTGATGCAATCTTGCAGTTAATTCTCTTTAGTAAGATGCATAAATGCATCAAGCAGGTGGCCAGTGAACTGGGACGACACACGCATTTTTCTGGCAGTCTGCAGAAAGTCCACGTTGCGCGGTGCGGCGCGATTGCTGAATGTGGATCAGGCAACAGTGGGCCGCCGGATAGCGGCCCTGGAAAAAGCCTTGGGCACCACGGTGTTTCTGCGTACCTCCGAGGGCTACGTGCTGACGGTCGCAGGAGAAGCTGCATTCAAGTCAGCAGAAAAAATGGAGCGCTCCGCCCTGGAGCTGCAACGGCAGATTCAGGGGCTCGATGATCGACTCAAAGGCGAGGTGCGCATCACCTCAACCGATTCGCTGGCCGTCGAATTTTTGATTCCTGCCATCGCTCATCTGCATCAACAACACCCGGACGTGAAAGTCCGGCTCGATGCGTCAATACAAATGCTCAGCCTTTCGCGCCGTGAAGCCGATATAGCAGTCAGAAACGTCAAGCCGGAAAATCCCGATTTGATCGCGCGTTGTATCGCCCGTTGGCCGGTAGGGCTGTATGCGTCGGCGGAGTATGCGCAACGTCATGGCGAGCCTGAGCCCGGCTCAGCGTTTGCCGGCCACGACCTGATCATGTTTCAGCCCTATCTGGAAAGTGGCCGCGAAGCGACTATCGTTTCCGAACCGGTCAGTGCGGGGCGTCTGGTGGCAACGGTTAATTCCGGGTTGATGATGCGTCGCTCAATCGCTGCCGGGATCGGCATCGGCGAAATTCCGGTGTGTCTGGGCGAGCGTGACGGGCTGACCCGGCTGTGGCCAGACCGGCAGCGGCAGGAAACCTACGACGTCTGGTTGGTGACCCATGAAGACTTGCGACATACCGCACGGGTGAGGGCAGTGATCGATCACATCGTCAGCGTCTTTGAGTCAGTCGGATAGGTGCGGAGCTCAAATACAGTCGAATGGATGTAACGCCCGTCGAAAAGCCTCATTCAGGGTGGTTTTGATGAAAAAATCAGCCTGTATAACGCTTGACGAAAGGCTATTAGCAATGTGCCAGCAGAGGCTGCTTGCATTTCAAGGTGAATGGTAGAGAATCGCCGCATAACGAGGCCAGTCGGCCCATATTTATACTATTTATTGCATTCCTGGATGGATCAGGTTTGCCGGCATTGTTCAGGAGTTCAAACAAGATGGCAGCAGTGCAGCAGAAGACCGTTGACGCAATCACGACCTCTCAGCCAGAGCTGACAGCCGCATGGCTTGCAGCACTGGAAGCCAACGGTGCCACGCGTAACCTCAAGGACGATGATCTGAAACAACAGATGGCCGAGTTCCTGAGTCTGGTGGTATCAGTCGCGGAGAAGGGGCGTCATCAGTCTCTGGCAGGCAGTGACTGGGATGCTATTCGCCAGTTTCTTGAAAAGCTTTCCCAGAGCCGTGCTTCAGTCGGTCAGGATTCGCAGCAGACTGCCAGTTTCGTTTTTGCGCTCAAA
The DNA here is from genome assembly GCF_014357575.1 of Pseudomonas folii. Taxonomy (GTDB): domain Bacteria; phylum Pseudomonadota; class Gammaproteobacteria; order Pseudomonadales; family Pseudomonadaceae; genus Aquipseudomonas; species Aquipseudomonas folii. The sequence goes on from NZ_JACONW010000176.1 coordinate 2,810, forward strand.
GGCCCGTTGTTTGCCCTGATCCAGCGTGAGTATCAGGCTGATCCGACGCTATACGCCGAGCAGTTGCTGGAGCTGTCCGAGCTGCTGGATGCCTTGGCCATGCACACCATCCGCACATTCCAGAAATCCCGTGAGAACGTGATCAAACGTCAGCAGGAAGAGTTGCTGGAGCTGTCGACGCCTGTGGTCAAACTGTGGGACGGCGTGCTTGCCCTGCCGATGATTGGCACCCTGGACTCCCAGCGTACCCAAGTGGTGATGGAGTCCCTGCTGCAGCGCATCGTCGATACCGGTTCGGAAATCGCCATCATTGACATCACCGGCGTGCCAACCGTGGACACGCTGGTTGCGCAGCACTTGCTGAAAACTGTCACCGCGATCCGCTTGATGGGCGCTGACTGCATCATCAGTGGTGTACGTCCGCAAATTGCTCAGACCATTGTCCACCTGGGTCTGGATCTGCAAGGCGTCGTGACCAAAGCCAATCTCGCCGATGCGCTGGCTCTGTCGCTGAAGCGTCTGGGGCTGACCGTCACCAAGGCGGTATAAGTACATGGAACGTATTCCTATTTTGCAGATGGGCGCTTATCTGCTCGTCACGATTCAGGTCGATATGCACGATCAGCTTGCGCTGACCCTGCAGGACGATCTGTCCGAGCGGATCAGCAGAACCTCTGCACGGGGTGTGCTGATCGACATCTCGGCGCTGGACATCGTCGACTCCTTCGTGGGACGCATGATCGGGACCATTTCCGGCTTGTCGCGGATCATGGATGCCGAGACCGTGCTGGTCGGCATGCAGCCAGCAGTGGCGATTACGCTGGTGGAGCTGGGCATGACCTTGCCGGGCGTCAGCACTGCGCTGAACGTTGAGCGCGGTATGAAACTGCTGCATGAGCGAGTGCAAGCGCAATGACCGTACGCAGCAGCGGCACGCAACCTGTGCTGATCGAACAGGACGTCGTACTTGCGCGCCAGACCGCGCGCAAGCTGGCTCAGGAGTGCGGCATGCGCCTGATTGATCTGACCAAAATGGTCACCGCCGTCAGCGAGCTGGCGCGCAACACCATGGTCTATGGTGGCGGCGGGGACATGGACTGGCAGATCCTTGAAGAGGATATGCGCACCGGTCTGCGGATCACCTTCCGCGACGAAGGGCCGGGCATTCCTGACCTCAAGCTGGCGATGACCGATGGCTGGACTTCCGGTAACGGTATGGGTCTTGGCCTGACCGGCGCCAAGCGTCTGGTGGAAGAGTTCGAACTGGACACCGCCCCTGGTGCCGGAACCCGAATAACGATTACCCGATGGACGTGACCCTGCGCAGTACCCTGACGCAAGTTTTGTTGATCGAGGACAGCAGCCAGGTAGGCCACGCAAGACGCACCGCTCAGCAGCTGGCGGAGGGGCTCGGGTTCGATGAAGTGGATGCCGGGCGCGTGGCGCTGGTCGCGACCGAGTTGACCAGCAATATTCTCAAGCATGCGGTTCGCGGCGAGTTGCACTTGCGCGTTTTCAATTCGCCTGGCTTGTCCGGCATCGAGATCATTGCCGTGGATCGTGGCGAAGGCTTCGACCTGAGCGATTGCATGCCCGATGGTGTCTCGACCCGTGGAACACAAGGCATTGGTCTTGGCTCGATCGAGCGACAGGCGGATGTCTTCGATGCCCACACGGATGCCCGCGGCGCGGTGCTCATGGCCCGTTTTTACCCTCGTAAAAGCAAGACCCGGGACCTGCGTGTCGGTATCAGTCAGCATTCACTGCATGATGATCCCGCTTGCGGTGATGTCTGGTCATTGGCAATTGCCGGGCAGCGGATCAGTGCGTTGATCATCGACGGTCTGGGGCATGGCGAGGATGCTGAAGTCGCCGCCCGTGCTGGCGAGGTTGAGTTCCAGCGGCAGCCGTTCGATTCTGCCGAGCGTGTGTTCGACGAGATGCACCATTCCATGAAGGGGACACGCGGCGGTGCCGCAGCGTTGGTCAACTTTGATGCCGGCCTTGATACGTTACGTTTTGTCGGGATTGGCAATATCGGCGCGACGCTGATTGGCGAAGACAAAGTCCGGGGGCTGGTATCGCACCCGGGCATCGTCGGTCTTCAGTTCAGGAAGGTTCAGGCATTCGAGCATTCGCAAGTGACAGGCCAGTTGTTGGTGATGTACAGCGATGGGCTGCAATCTCGTTGGAACCTGCGTGATTATCCGGGTCTGATCTATCGTCATCCGGCGGTTATCGCTGCCGTCCTGCACCGCGATTTTTGCCGCGGTCGAGATGACGTCACCGTGTTGGTTATTAGTCTGGAGGCGTTCAATGCCTGAACCGATCGTTGCCGATCAGTCCCTTGAGCTGCAGAAGTTGCGCGATGAAGCGGACGCGCTGCGTGCCGAGCTTGAAGAAACCAATCAGGGCGTACTGGCGCTGTATGCCGAGCTGGATAACCAGGCGGAGGAGTTGCGTCAGGCCTCTGATTTGAAGAGTCGCTTCCTGTCTTACATGAGCCACGAATTCCGCACGCCGCTGGGCTCGATTCTGAGTATCACCAGCCTGCTCAAGGACGAAATCGACGGTCCGTTGAGCGAAGAGCAGCACAAGCAGGTCGGGTTTGTCAGTGGCGCAGCCCGTGAGCTGAGCGACATGGTCGATGACCTGCTTGATCTGGCCAAGATTGAAGCCGGAAGAATCACCATTTCCCCTGCCTGGTTCGACATGTTTGACTTGTTCTCGGCACTGCGCGGCATGTTCAGGCCGATCGTCAATGCGTCCTCCGTGGACCTCATTTTTGAGGAGCCGTCAGGTTTGCCGCGTCTGTACACCGACGACAAAAAGCTCGCGCAGATCCTGCGCAATTTCATTTCCAACTCTCTTAAATTCACCCAGCGCGGTGAGGTGCGAGTGTCGGCACGTCTGGAAAACGATAGTGAAATTCGCTTTGCGGTTACCGATACCGGCGTGGGTATTCCCCAGGAAATGCACGGTGCGTTGTTCGAAGACTTCTCGCAGATCGATTCGCCTCTGCAGAAGCGTCTGCGGGGTACTGGCCTTGGCCTGTCACTCTGCAAGCGGTTCGCCGAGTTGCTGGGCGGACGAGTCGGGCTTGAGAGTGAGCCGGGCGTTGGGTCGACATTTTTCGTGATCATTCCATTGGCCATCGCCGCAGGGCATGTTGATGAAGCGTGAACTCCGGCTGCTGATCGTTGATGACAACGCCGCGACACGCTACGCATTGCGGCGGCGCATGGAGCGCCACGACTTCATTGTCAGCGAAGCAGGCACCGGCACCGACGGGCTTGAACAGATTGCTGCACAAGTCCCGGATGCGCTGATCCTCGATGTGAATCTGCCGGACATGAGCGGTTTCGATATCGTTCGTCTGTTGCGTGCCGAGCCACGCACCGCCTTGCTGCCTGTGGTGCATGTCTCGGCGGCGTCGATTCAGACCACCGACATTGTCACCGGCCTGGAGGCAGGCGCTGACGCCTATCTGGTGCACCCGGTAGACCCGGATGTGCTGCTGGCGACCTTGAGGACATTGCTACGGGTGCGAGACACCGAATACGCATTGCGTGAAAGTGAGGCGCGTTTCAGGGAAATTTTCGTCAATATCTCCGCGCCGATTGCGGTGATGGACGCTCAGCTCAAGGTCCACGAGTGCAACCACGCGTTTGCGCTGTTGACCCACCAAAGTCTGACGCAGGAAACCATGCTGGGCTCTCTGGCGGGCGACCAGGAGGAAATCATTCAGGAGCTGCGTGCTGGCTTGCTGGCGGGTGAACGCTGGCAAGGCACGTTGCGCATGCTGGTCCGGGGCGAATTACGCGAGACCGAGTGGCAGGTTTCGCCTTACCGTACGCCTGCGTTGAGTCTCGTGTTCGTCGAAGACGTGACCGAGCACCGGCAGCGTGAGCAGTCACATCTCAAGCAACTCGACAGCGTTACCACCAAACTTGCCTACGAAGTGGCCGAACGTGCCCGGACTGAAGCTCAGTTGCTACAAGCACAGAAAATGGACGCGATAGGCAAGTTGACTGGCGGTATTGCCCATGACTTCAACAACCTGCTGACCGGGATCATTACCGGTATCGAATTGATCAAGAGGCGGACGCAGGAAAATCGTCCCGAAAAAATCATGCGCTACGCCGAGGCTGCACTGGCCTCGGCCTCCAGTGCGGCGGCGCTGACTCACCGGCTGCTGGCGTTTGCTCGTCAGCAGCCGCTGGACGCCCGGCCAATCGACATCAATAAACATATCCGTTCGCTGGAAGACTTGTTGCGCCGCACCATCGGCAAACGCATCGCGTTGACTCTGGACCTCACTTCGCAATCGGCCATTGCGCTGGTGGATAGCAGCCAGCTGGAAAGTGCGTTGCTCAATCTGGTGATCAACGCCCGGGATGCGCTGCCGAACGGTGGAACGATCCGGGTCACCACTTTCGCTGCGCATTCCAAAGGCGATGCCAGGCTGGCGGATGGTGCCTACCTGGCGCTGTCGGTCAAGGACGACGGCATCGGCATCGAGCACAGCGTCATCGACAAGGTGTTCGATCCTTTCTTCACCACCAAACCCATTGGCGAGGGCACCGGGCTGGGGCTATCGACCATTTATGGCTTTGCGCGGCAGTCGCAAGGCGACGTTGTCATTCGCAGCGTGGTGGGCCACGGCACCGAGGTGACCCTGATGCTGCCTGCCGGAATCGATTCCGTACCGGTCGAGGATGCGCCGACCACTGCTCCCCGAGAGGGAATGGGGCAACACATTCTGATCGTTGAAGACACGGCGTCAGTGCGGATGTTCGTCAACGAGCTGCTGATCGATACCGGCTACCGCTGCACTCAAGTGGGAGACGTCGCGACGGCATTGTCGTTACTTGAAAACGATGCGTCGATCGACCTGCTGCTCACCGACGTTGGGCTGCCTCACATGAACGGGCGTGAGCTGGCGGACCGGGCTCGGCTCTGGCGGCCGCATTTGCCAGTATTGTTCATGACCGGTTATGCCGAAAACGCCGTGAACCGGCAGAGCTTTCTGGGGGAGGGCATGGATATGATCATCAAGCCTTTCCAGCTGGGCGCATTGCTGGAAAAAGTCGACACCATGCTTGAGGCAACCCCCCGCGAAACCTGATCGGCTGTCGTTTTGCTGTGACTGGCCGGTCAGAATCAGAAATATGTAGTGCTCTAAAATAATCACTACATAATCATTGACGCATGCCTTTTCGACTTGCATTATGCAGCTGTCTCCCTGATCGGGAGAGTTGGAAAGGGTGTTCTTGACATGCACGACAAGCCGTCGTGATGTTCCCGGATGTGTACTGCCCACGAGGCAGATTGATGAAGCTGACCTGGCATGGTCGTCTCAGGGCGAGCAGAAGCTGGCGATACGTCCTCATGAAGCTTGTGGCTGACTGCTATTCAGGTTGGCGTGGGTGTCAGGAAGTCTCGCTAGTTCTCCTTACTGTTTGACGCTGTCGCGTAGCAGCTTTTCATCAAGACTACATGCATCTAGTCAAGGGCCGGCTCTGTAGGGAGTTGAACGATAACGAGCGTTTGATGTTTCGTTCATCTGCAGTGATACGAATCAATTGGCCGATTTGATGATGTGTTTGAGCTCACTAATTAATCAGATGACGAGCGGTCAAGGAGTTACACATGAACTTGAATAACCAACCTACTATCAATGAACTTTCCGAGCTGTTTGCTGCGCGCAAGGACACGCTCGACAACCATATCCTGTGGGTGTGCGAAGAAGGCGAAGTGCGTATTGACCCTCTTGCGTCGGGTGTGCCGGAAGAGCAGTTCCTTGCCAGTCGTCCGAACTTGCGCGCTCGCCTGTCGATGTACCGCCGCGGCCATGGCTGGGTCGGCAAAAAGGCCGCCGCAGACAAGCAGTTCATGAGCGATGTGCTGCAGACATTGCAGGACGTATGGAGTCAGGCACAGCGTCAGCCTGAGTCGCGGGTTGTCGAACGGTCGTATTAGGTTGAGTTTGCAGTAGTCCCCTGTAGGAGCGAATTCATTCGCGAAGCGTAGTGCCAGTCGCATTGCTCGCGAACAAGTTTGCTCCTACAGGGGATGTATGTTGTGCATCGTCGTTGGAGCTAACTTGTTGGCGAGGCGGTGTGTCAGGAGAATTGTTTCGCGGACGCGTTCACTTTTGCTTAATAGATACAAGTAACAGAGTTGAACCGCATCCCTGTGTGAGTGAGCGTGCTCGCGATAGCATCAGGTCAGGCGACAAGTTGTTGTGATAAATATTGAATTGCGAGCAAGCTCATTCCTACAGTTCATATGCCGCGAGAAAGTGCGGTGCAACTGACACCATGTCATCTACATAGATAGTCCCTGCAACCCCCAAGTAGGCTTGTTCTGTTCGATAGGTTAGGCTTGGCCGCTTCCGGCTGCGGATGAGCGCCGGGCAGTATCTGATCTTCATCGTTCATGACAAGGCGTATGTATGGATTTGCGGCAACTGGAAGCGTTCGCGGCGGTTATGTCGGCTGGCAGTGTCACGGCTGCGGGTAAAATGCTCGGTCGTTCACAACCCTCAGTCACCCGGGTGATTCAGGAGCTGGAGCAAGAGCTCGGCTTTGCCTTGTTCGAGCGTAGCGGTCCGAAAGTCACGCCCACCCAGAAAGCCTTCATGATGTACGCCGAGGTTGAAAGTGCCTTGCTGGGTATCCGCAACATTCGCCAGCGCGCCTTGCATATTGCTCAGGACGAGAATCGCCAGATCAAGCTCGTGGCTATCCCGGCGCTGGCGGCAGGTCTGCTGCCGCTGGCCTTGTCCCGGTTGCCGCAGCCTTTGCAACCGCAGCACATTCAACTGCACAGCATGTCTCCGGAAAACGTCGTTCAGGCAGTCCTTTCCAAGACCATGGACCTGGGAGCTGTGAGCCTGCCCCTTGAGCATCGCGGCCTCGATATCCACTGGATCGGCGAGTCGCCGTGCGTGGCCGTGCTGCCCGCAGACTCGGAACTGGCGCGCTACGACGTGCTGCCCATGGAGGTGCTGGCCTCGCATCCGTTGATCACCATGTCCAACCCGTTTCGTTTCCGTCGCCGCATCGACAAGGCGTTTCAGGATGCCGGTGGCAAGACTCCCCATATGCTCGATACCAATACCTCACTGGTCGCCATGCAGATGGCTCGCGTCGGCTTGGGTATCGCACTGGTTGATCCGTTCACAGCTTTGGGCGTCCCGATCAATGGTGTTGTAGTGCGACCCATCGAGTGCAACATCCCGTTCTTCTTCGGTTTGATTTCTGCCTTCGCCAGCCCGTTAACCGATGTGTCGGTGGCGCTGGTCGAAGAACTCGTCAGATCCGCCCAGGCAATGTTGCCGTCCATGGTCATGCATGACCCCAGCGAACATGACGCCTTGCTGCAGAGTATTTATGCAGGGTAGGTGCAGGTTCTGAGTGGTGGCGGTGCGCTTTTCTCTCTTTTTCTAGATATGGAATGCTGC
>NZ_JACONW010000177.1 GCF_014357575.1 Pseudomonas folii
TGGAGTTTGATGAGCGCTGCCGAAGGCTGCGAAAGCGGTCATTCTGACACACCGCTTTCGCAGCCTTCGGCAGCTCCTACGACAACTCTGTTTGCAGCCACTTATGACTGAACCAACCACACGCTCCGAACAGGGCGTGCGGATCACTGCATCTCCAATAACAACAATGAGTATTGAGCATGACTATGTTTTTCAAGCGTGGAGCCATCGCCGTCATGAAAGGCGCGCCGCTGTTGACCCTGCTGCCATGGGCGGGTTTGGAAGCCGCTGGTTTTATCGAAGACAGCAAGCTGAAGCTGCAACTGCGCAACGTTTATTTCAACGAGAACTTCCGCGATGAAAACGGCCTGAGTGCTCGCGCGGCCAGGACCGCCAAAGGTGAACGCACCGAGTGGGCGCAGGGTTTTCTGCTCGACTACCAGTCCGGTTTTACTCAAGGGACGTTAGGGTTTGGCATCGACGCGCTGGGCTTGTGGGGCGTCAAGCTCGATTCGGGCAAGGGCCGCAGCGGCACTGGCTTGCTGCCCGTGCATGACGACGGTCGTGCGGCCGATGAGTTCGCCAGCCTCGGCGCTGCGGCCAAGGTAAGTCTGGCCAAGACCACGCTGAAGTACGGCACGCTTTTGCCCAAGACGCCGGTGCTGATTTACAACGATGCGCGCCTGTTGCCTCAGACGTATCAGGGCACTCAATTCACCAGCACTGACATCGATAACCTGACGCTTACGGGCGGTCATCTGGATCAATTCAAACTGCGCGATTCGTCGGACAGCCGTTCAATCGTCCCCGACGGCTTCACGGGTCGAGGTTCGGACTTCTCTTACGTGGGCGGTGATTACAAACTCGGAAAAAACATCAAGCTCAGCTACTTCTACGGCGAACTGGAAAACTTCTACCGGCAGCAATTTGCATCGATCCAGCATGATTTGCCGTTGGGATCAGGCGTGCTGACCAGCGACCTGCGCTATTTCAACAGCGTCGATGCCGGAACGGGACGCGGCGGGAAAATCGATAATGACATGCTCAGCGGGCAATTGACCTATGCACTGGCCGGGCACAGTTTCGGGGGCGGTTATCAGACCCTGAGCGGTGACGCGGGCTTGCCCTATATCAGCGGCGCTACCGTGTATTCGTTCAGTAACGTCGGGATCGGCAAGTTCATCGAGGAGGATGAAAAGACCTGGATGCTCAGCTACGGCTACGACTTTGCGCGCGTTGGGCTACCAGGCCTGACATTCTCGACACGCTATCTGAGTGGCGACAACGGCAAAGCGGGTGCAGCCCAATTGAAAGAGTGGGAACGCGATGCGGAGTTGGCGTATGTGCTGCAAAGCGGCACATTGAAAGGGCTCGGCGTGAAGCTGCGTAACTACGTATACCGCTCGGACTTTGCCCGAGGCCGTGACAGCAACCGGATCTACGTCACCTATGACATAGCGCTTTGGTGACCAAACCTCTAATTGAAATGTTTTTCTATAGGAGCGACCGGGGTGGCGCTCCTACAGGTTTACGGTTTATCGGGTTGTTACAGGTTTCAAACCGCTGTCTTCAATGGCCTTCGCGCCTTCTTTGGAGGCCATGTATTTCAGCAGTGCCTGAGCTTCTTTTGCGTGTTCAGTCGAGCGGGTAACAGCACCCGAATAAAGCGTCATCTGCTGCGCTTGATCCGGGATCAGGCCAACAATGTCGATGCCTTCAACGGGCTTGAGTTCGCTGAGCTGCTGAAAGCCTGATTGCGCTTCCTTGCGGGCCACAACGGCACCGACTGGTTCGGCAGGAATCATTCGTGCCTTGGCTGTGAAGTCAGCGCCAAGGGTCATTTTCGGGAACAGGATGCGCGAGAGGTAAACGCCGCTGGCGCTATCGGAGTAGGCGATGGACTTGCTGTCGAGCAGCGCCTTGCGAAACGCGTCCATGGTGGAAATATCAGGCTTGGCCTCGCCCTTGCGCACGGCCATGGCGATGTACGATTTGCCCAGGTCTACGCGGCTGGCTTTATCGACCTGGTCCTGCGCGACGAGTTTGTCCAGCGCAGAACCGACCATCAGCACAACGTCAGCCGGCTCTTTTCGATCCAGCCGGTTAGGGATGGCTTGAGGTGTCTTCCCCATGGACGGCGACGCTTCAATTTTCAGCTTCACGCCCGTGGCTTTCTCGTAGTCCGGCGCGATTCCCTGAACGGCACCCATGATGCCGCCGGAGCTCAGAACAGTCAGCGTGGTCGGTGCGGGCACCGGCGCTGCATGGGCCGCGAGGGCTGTAAGCAATGCGCATGAAAAGGCGAGGGGGGTGAGCAAGCGTGGCATGGCAGGGGACTCGTTGAAGAAAAACGTGACACTAAACGGCGCTCGCGCCCTTAAAAAGTTACCCTGCGTTAATAAATATTTAGTTTACCCACCGCAGCCAACTCCCTAGGCTCGCGGTTCTTCAACGCCGCATATGCGGAATGTCAGCGGGGATAATCATGAATCAGGCGCTGGTCATCGAAGATGATGAGGTGACCGCACAATCCATCGCCACTGAGCTGCAAGCTCATGGTTTTGACGTGCAACGAGCGAGTACGGGGCGTGACGGCCTGGCGATGGCAATCGCTGGCAGCTATGACGCTATTACCCTGGACCGAATGCTGCCGGACTTCGATGGCCTGACCATCGTCACCACGTTGCGCAGCCTCGGCATTCGCACGCCGGTGTTGATGATCAGCGCGTTATCCGATGTTGATGAACGCGTCAGAGGGTTGCGGTGCGGCGGCGATGATTACCTGACCAAGCCGTTCTCGATGGTCGAAATGGTTGCGCGCCTGGAAGTACTGTTACGACGCCCGACTGCCGAGTCGCAAATCCATCAGCTCAACGTCGGCAACCTCACCCTCGACCTGATCGAGAACACCGTCTCGCGCTCCGGCGAGCGCATTACATTGCTGCCCACCGAATTCAAATTGCTCACCTACCTGATGCGCCATGCCGGGCAACAGGTGACGCGTACCATGTTGTTTGAAGAGGTTTGGGGTTATCACTTCGATCCCGGCACCAACATCATTGATGTCCACATGGGTCGCTTGCGCAAAAAGATCGAAGGACCAGGCGCGCCATTGATTCATACCATTCGCGGGTCGGGGTACGTGCTTGGCACTCAGGACTGAGCGCTGGCGCTCCAGCAACAGTCGGCTGATCGGCCTTTACGCACTGTTCTTTGTGGCGTGGGGCGCGGTGTTCACCGGCGTTCTGTACTGGAAGATTTCCGATTATCTCGGCACCGTGGCCGAGCGCACCTTGATGCAGCGTGCGCACTATTATCAGAAAATCGATGACGCCAACCTGCTCGATGAATTGCAGGGCAGTGAGGCGTATTCCATTCCCGGCATCGACGCCTATGGGTTGTTTGAAGGCAACGGGCAGTACATCGCAGGCAATCTCTTGAAGCTCCGGTCCAGCTTGCCCGATGACGGCCGTGTGCATTACCTGAAACGCGGTTTGCGGATCGCGGACACCTTGAGCGAAACCCGCAGTAGCCACGCATTTCTGCAGCGCCGCAATGACGGTCGCATATTGGTGCTGGCCCGCGACGGCGGCTCTATATCGGCTGTCGCAGGCATCATCGGTCAGGCGCTGTTCTGGGGCTTGTCCCTGACTCTCATACCGGGTCTGATCGGTTGGCAATTACTCAGGCGCAGGCCATTACGCCGTGTCGAACGGCTACAGCGCAGCACCGAACGCATCGTCTCCGGCAACCTCTCAGAGCGGCTGCCCCTGTCGCCCGCACGGGATGAACTGGACATGCTGGCCAGCGCCGTCAACACCATGCTCGAACATATCGAGCGGTTGCTGCACGAGGTCAAAAGCGTCTGCGATGGCATCGCCCATGACCTGCGCACACCGTTGACGCGTCTGCGTGCGCGGCTTTATCAATTGCAGCAATTGCCCATGACCGATGCTCATGCATCAAGCCTCAGCCTGGCCCTGGAAGAGAGCGAAGCGATCATGTTTCGTTTTCAGGGGTTGCTGAGGATTTCCGAGCTGGAAGACACCCGACGGCGATTGGCCTTTGCGTTTTTTCAGCCCGACGTATTGCTGCGTCAGGCCCACGAGTTTTACGAACCCATGGCGCAGGAAAAAGGCCAGGTTCTCGCCCTTGAACTGGGCGCTGATTTACCTGCCATGAAGGCCGACCAGGCGCTGCTGTTCGAGGCGCTGACTAATCTGCTGGATAACGCAATCAAGTTCACCGCGCCGGGCGGGCGTCTTTGTCTGCGGGCCAATGTGGCGGGCGACAGTCTGCGCATCGAAGTGATTGACGACGGTCCGGGCATCCCTGAAGCCGAGCGGGAGAGTGTGCTGCGCCGGTTGTATCGCGGCGATGCCAGTCGCCAGCAACCGGGTTACGGCCTTGGTCTTTCGTTGGTGGCTGCGGTGGTGCGCCTGCATGCTTTTACCTTGCAGATTCAAGCCTCGGACTCAGGCGGTACACGGGTCGTGATCGACTGCCCGCTAACTTAGCTAACGCACTGGCGCGCTTAAACTTTTCTTAACTTTGCTTCATTTGAGACAGGGCAGGTCATCACCTACTTTGGCGGGCCTTTTGCCAATCTGGACCTGCGCCCTGTGAAACCACTGATATTGCGGATCAGCCTGATCTGCGTTTGTGCCCTTTGGGCGAACGTCGGCATGGCCGCTCCGACGCCGGGCGCCATGATTCCTTCCCCGCCCCAGTTATCAGCGAGCGCCTGGGTGTTGATGGACGCCAATACCGGCCATGTCATCGTTGAACACGACGCGGACGAGCGTCTTCCTCCCGCCAGCCTGACCAAGCTGATGACGGTGTACGTGGCCACACGGGATATCCAGGCCGGGCAATTGAAACCGGACGAACTGGTCACCGTCAGCGAAAACGCCTGGCGCACCGAAGGCTCCAGGATGTTCCTGGATCCGGGCAGCACCGTAAGCGTTCATGACTTACTGCAAGGCATCGTCATCGACTCTGGCAACGACGCCAGCGTCGCGCTGGCCGAACACATCGCGGGCAGTACTGACAGCTTCGCCAGCCTGATGAACAAAACAGCGCAAAGCCTCGGGCTGAGCAACACGCACTTTGACAACCCGACAGGCCTGCCAGAGCCCGACCATTACTCGTCGGCCCATGACATGGCGATGCTGGCCCAGTCCATCATCAACGACGAGTCGGCGTACTACCCGCTGTACAAGAAAAAGCACTTCACCTGGAACGGCATTCGACAACCCAACCGCAACCTGCTGCTCTGGCGTGACAGAACCGTGGATGGCCTCAAGACCGGGCACACCGAAGCGGCGGGTTACTGCATGGTGACCTCTGCCGTGCGGGATGGCAGACGATTGATCACCGCGGTGTTCGGCTCCAGTTCAGCGCTGGCCCGTGCGACGGATACCGAGAAACTCCTTACCTACGGATTCCGCTTTTATGAGAACCAGACGTTCGAGAAGGCGCTTCAGCCTTTGAGCCACCCGAGAGTCTGGAAGGGGGCTGAAAACACCCTGGCCGTGGGCGTTCTCGATGACATTACGCTGACAACGCCCAAGGGTTCGCACAAGCCTGAAACCCGCATCCACATCGATGCGCCGCTGATTGCCCCGGTGGAAGAGGGCGCAGTGGTCGGCAGCATCGACGTGTTTGACGGCGAGCAAAAACTGGCAACCCGACCGTTGATTGCGCTGGAGGGTGTCGAAGAGGGCGGTTGGTGGACCCGCTGGACGGATGCGGTGCGGTTACTGTTTCAGGGGGGGGGTGCGGGGTTCGCAGAGGATTGAGGTTTATTTTTATAGGAGGCAATGTTTTGGCGAGGCGGTATACCTGACGCTCCGCCTCGCTAACAACATGCAAACTATGGGTTGAAATGCATTTTCTGTAGGAGCTGCCGAAGGCTGCGAAACATTTATCCTGAAACACCGCCATCGCAGCCTTCGGCAGCTCCTACAGAAAACGGTGCAGTCAGGTATTGGTTGAATGCTTGAAATGGCGGTGACTATAACCACTAAATCGAATTTAGGGATGCGCGCTGCTCATTGGCATCGAGTTTTGCTGCTTGTCCCCAATGGACACTGCTGGTTCGATCGCCCGGTTTTTACATTTCTTGTCTTGCCGGGCACGGGGCGTGCGCCGTAACCTCCGCGGCTGCTGAATAACTCAGCACTGGATTTGGCGATCCGGCTAGCAATGATGTATAGCGTGTACCATTCGGAAGCGGGCAGATATTGTCCGCGATCCGCTATGGCGGTTGTACGTGGGAGACTTTCGGGTCTGCCGGTTCTTTGCTCCGGTTCGCCAACCTGCGTACAACTGCCACCCTATTCGTTTGGCGACGGTAGCTGGCAGTCTAACCAGCAAAGAGAAATAGACTGATGCCGACAACTGAAATGACGCCTTTCATCCCAACCCTATTCACCCGCCAAACCCTCCCGCTCCACGCACTCATGCTGGAAAACCAGGCCTGGTTCTGCGCCCGCGATCTGGGCCGCTTGATGGGCCTGTTCATCGACGAACGCAAAACCCGAAAACTCGGACGCGACGAGTGCCGCACCTTGCCGCTGCATTGCTATGGCTCGACTCAGGACACCCTGATGGTCAACGAGTCAGGCGCCTACGCATTACTGATTTACCACCCCTCCGCGCAAAATCGTGAGCTGCGCGAATGGCTGACGCTGCAGGTCGTGCCTGTGCTGCGTGACGTTCAAAACCCAGGCCGCACCGAACGTCCGATCCTAGGTATGCTGGACTGGGATGGCGCATCGATGAACCTGCTGCACTGGCAGGATGAATCGTGGATTCGTCTGCGAGACATGCCCAATATTCTGCTCCACGAAGCCCGCGAGAAACGCCCATGGTGGAGAAGAGCGACGCGGTTTTTGCCGATGTAAGCGGCGGCCCTGTCCCCGACAATGCAGAGTTTCAGACTTCCCGCTTTCAAGGTAGGAGGCAACTTGTTGGCGAGAGGGCCTGACGCGGTCATTCAGGCAAACCGCCTCGCGAACAAGTTCGCTCCTACCGGGCAGCGGCATGTCAGGCAGTTCAGGTAGGAGGCAACTTGTTGGCGAGAGGGGCTAACGCGGTTTTCCAGGCACGCCGCCCTCGCGAACAAGTTCGCTCCTACCGTGCAGCGGCGTGTCAGGCCGTTCAGGTGTTGGCGAGAGGGGCTGACGCGGATATGACAGCTGCATGACTGACCGGGAAATTCACCGAGCGCGCGATAAAACATTTTTCATGAGCTGTTTTGTGCAGGGCGTGAGCGGCTTCCATATCGGAGCCCGGAGCCAGAGTGACCTTCGGCTTCAACACAACCGAGGTGAACTGGCCCGCGCCATTGCTCTCCTCGATCATTGTCCCTTCTGCATTGTCCTCATACCCAAGCACCACAATCCCTGCCTCGGCACAAAGCCCGAGGTACCAGAGTTTGTGACAGGCCGATAACGAGGCGAGCAGCAATTCCTCCGGGTTCCAGCGTTCTGGGTCGCCGCGGAAACTGGGATCGGAAGAGCCCTCAATGGACGGTTTGCCTTCAGCCTGGATGACATGTGACCGGCTGTAACCGCGATAGGACGATGTTCCTGTGCCTTGGTTACCCGTCCAGATTATCTGGACTTCGTAGCGGTGTGTCTTGTCTGCCATTGAATACTCCCTGGGATGAGGCGTGCGGGAGAGATGTTAACTCGAAGGCTTATCGTTGCTGCACACGTTTGAATCTGAAATGTATTCCCTGTAGGCGCTGCCGAAGGCTGCGAAGCATTTATCCTGACACACCGCTATCGCAGCCTTCGGCAGCTCCTACAGGGAACAGTGCAGTCAGGTATTTAAGTGGGAGCGAAAAGAATAAGCAGGAAGGTACAGATGTGATGCAAGAAAGGCCAAAAGCCTTGAAAGATATGGAGCGGGTGGAGGGAATCGAACCCTCAACTAAAGCTTGGGAAGCTTTCGTTTTACCACTAAACTACACCCGCTCTGAAGCGGCTGACTTTGTACCAGAATGGCTCGCTGAATTGAAGCGCTAATTTCTCTCCCCCTGTTTTAATCCCTTGAATACCACTCTCGAACGGAGCCCATCCGCGCTTGCTTGTGCCTGTTTGCGCTGGCGGATGGGTTCCCTCGCTCGGTCGTGCGTCGGGTTCAGAGGGCGAAGGCATGTACGGTTTGGGCCTGTCGGTAGTGGTAGGTTGATCGGCTACGGGACTCAGGTTTTGGCGTGAGGAAGTCCATCAGGGCCTCACGCGAATCCCGGCACGCGGATTTGTGTTCCATGTCCAGGAAGTGCCCGGTGCTCTGGATGGTGCTGAAGGTGCTGTGCTGAACCACCGGGGCGAATAACCGGGCGTCGGTGGCTGCGGTGTACTCGTCCCACTCACCGTTGAGGAACAGCACCGGCACGTTGATGTTCTGCGCCACCGTCAGGTAGTTCGCGGTATCCAGGGTCAATACGTCGTTGATGTGAAAGTGCATCTGGTCGTATTCGTGGGTGTCCAGGTTACTGACGTGGCGATGATTGAAGCGTTTGAACAGCGGTGGCAGGTGTTTGCCGATGGTGCTGTTGACCAGGTTGCCGACTTCGTAGCGGTCATGGACGCTGAGGTGTGTGATGCCGCGCTCCAGATAGTCGCGCATGTGTACGTTGATCACCGGCGAGAATGAGCTGATGACGGCCTTTTCGATGCGCTTGGGTCGGTGGGACAGAGCAACCAGCGTGGCCGCGCCGCCCCACGAGAACGACATGACGTGTTCAGCGTTGAAATGGTCGATCAGCTCCAGCAGGATTTGACCTTCCAGCTCTTTGCTCAACGGCCGTTCATTAAGGTTGTGCGGTTTCGATTTGCCCGCGTAAGGCTGATCGTAGAGCACCACGTTGAATTGCGGGTGAAGGTTGCGCACGGTCTGGGCAAATGACGCAGTGGTGGCCAGTGAGCCGTTGACCATGATGATGGTCTTCTCGGCAGCCTCTGCCCGATAGAACTCCGTGTAAACCCGAAACTGTCCCTGTATATCAAGCACAGCGATTTCTGGCCTCATAGGTGTGTCTCCTGACGTAAACAAGATGTGCGCGCAAACAACGTTGCACGAATTTCGTGACAGGTAGGCATTGCCTTGCAAAGGGGCCCTTGTCGATCGAAATGATCTTGCCGACAGGTTTTATTATTGGCGGGCGATTTGCCGTGAGCGTTGGCTCGGGGCGGCAAAAGGTTTCTTGGAATACACGCATGACTCGCCGGTCACATGTGGACCGACCATTGGATTCAAGCAGTGGATCCGTTAACCCGCAAGTGCCGTTCGTAGTTTGTAGGGCCGGTCTGCCGAGCGGTAGCGAAAGGCTTATACGCCTTGAATTTCCGAAGGCGTTAGCGCGCGGTATTGCCCCGGCTCTAGCACGGGGTCCAGCGTCAGATGGGCCATGCTTTCACGATGCAGACGCAGCACTTTGTTGTCGAAGTGGCCGAACATGCGCTTGATCTGATGGTAGCGGCCTTCGATTATGCTCAGCCTGGCGCAACGTGGACCGAGCATGGTCAGCTGTGCCGGTTGGGTGGTGAGGTCTTCGAAGGCGAAGTACAGGCCCTGGGCAAAAGTCTGCACATAGCGCTCGTCGATGACTTTTTCGGTTTCGACGTAGTAAACCTTCGGCAGCTTGGTCTGGGGTTGGGTCAGACGTCGTGACCACTGGCCGTCGTTGGTGAGCAGCATCAGCCCGGTGGTATTGAAGTCCAGTCGGCCGGCAATGTGCAGCTCGTGCTTGTCCGGTTCGTGCAGCAGGTCCAGCACCGTGGGATGTTGCGGGTCAGTGGTGGCGCTGACGCAGCCTTGAGGTTTGTGCAGCATGAAGTAGCGCGCAGGCTTGCCGACTTGCAGGACTTCATCGTCGAACTCCACCCGGCTGAATTCACGCACATCGTGACGCGGATCGCTGACCCGTTGCCCGTCCACGCTGACCCGACCGCTGCTCAATGCCAGACGTACGTCCTTGCGATTGAAGCGCGGCAGGTTGCTGAGGAAACGGTCGAGGCGCATGGCGATGGTGATTAAAAGGGAGAAGGGCGGGTATGTTACCTGTTCCCGAGATGCTGGCGCTGATTCGGGACAATTTTGTAGGAGCTGCCAAAGCTGCGAAGGCGTTTTTCTGATACACCGCAATTCGCAGCCTTCGGCAGCTCCTACGGATCAGGCGTCATTAACCATGGGCAGATGGATTTTGCACGCACCGGCCTCTTCGCGAATGAGTTCGCTCCCAGGATCGAGTTTAATGACGTGGGACCGGCTTCAGCC
>NZ_JACONW010000178.1 GCF_014357575.1 Pseudomonas folii
AAGCACCGCTCCCACAGGGAATCGCATTTCAGCAATAGCTATGGGTACACAAACGGGTACACCAGCAACCCCGCCGCTTCATTAAGCAACTGTCCGCTTTGCCAGATCGCTCGGCTTTCCGGCAGCCAGCCGCCAAAGACGCGGGCGTTGTCGGCACTTAAAAAGCCAACGGGTGCGCCAACGACGGTAAATCCGGCTTTTTCAAAGCTCCATATGGAGCGTGGCATGTGCCAGGCCTGAGTCACGATCACCACCCGCTTGATACCCAAAGGCTGCAACATGGCCGCCGTCATCGTCGCGTTCTCCCAGGTCGTACGACTCAAGCCTTCCTGCCAGCGAACCTGCACACCGAAGTCGTTTTCCAAAGACTCAGCCATGATGGCCGCCTCACTCGGCGGTTCGCCGTAATGCAGGCCACCCGTGGTCAGGATCGGCAGGCCGGATGCCTTGGCCAGCCTGGCTGCATAGCGCATACGCTCAAGTGCTACGCCCGTTGGAATGTCAGCCCCCCAACTCGGATCATTACGTTCGCGGCCCGACCCGAGAATTACAATCGCGTCAGCTCGTTGCGCCAGGGTTGCCCATTCGCCAAGTGGCAGAGGAGGAACCGTCTCGATCCCGCGCGCCGCAGTCTCCACAACCACTGGCAAACTCATCAGCCACAGTCCGCCCAGCCCCATGGCAAAACAGATTGCGGCGAGACGCGGCCGGGCACGACGCAAACAAAACGCCACCAGCAACAGCAGAAAGAAAATACCGGGTGGTAAAGCGATTGCTTTGAGCAAATAGCGGACAGGCATCGGGCATCTCCAGAAGATGCCCGAAGCCTAGAAGGATTGACGCCAAGCAACAATGCTTAAGATGCAGGCCCGCAGCCCGCAGAGGTTAACGCCTGAATAGATTGCTCGAACTGTGACGGTTCAACTTTGCCAAGGACATGGCTCGCTTCTTGTCCTTCAGCCAGATCACCTTGGCTGAAGAGGACGGCACCGATGCCGCCTCAGCGGGCTCCCGTGAAACGATGACACGCCCTGGCACATCAGGGCTCTCTTGACCACTTACCGAAACGGCTGCGTTATTCAGATAGGATTCAATCAAATCGAACTCGGCACGACTCAAGCCACGGAGTTCAAGCTCCTCAGGCCACTCGTCACGAAGTCGCACTGCAATATCTGCCGTTTCCAGAGCAAGGCCCAGCCGATTGATCAATCGCTCGTACAGATCATGGGTTGTATCTATGTGCTGCAGCTCTGTCATCCGCTCACCTCATCGAAGATAAAACATACCCTCGTCCTTGAGCTTAGCGCCGCTGTCAAAACCGGTGCATTGCTGCGACAAACGGCGGCTGACTGCCGCTGAACTGGCCCTCTCAAGCAAACGGCCATGCAAATCAGGGTTTCCCTCGATAGTCGGCGCTCATGTATGCTACGGCGCTTCCTGTAATTCCACTTCCGCTCGCTCGAGCCCGAAAGCACCGCACAGGCAGTTTCCATTGTCCGGCAGCGGTGCCGACCTGAATCGGCGATGCAACGAAGAGGTCAAGGGTCACCAATCTTTAGTAAAAAGTAGCCATGCACGAACTCTATCAGCCCCGTGAAATCGAAGCCGCCGCCCAAACCTTCTGGGACGAGCAAAAGTCTTTTGAAGTCAGTGAACAGCCAGGCAAGGACACTTTCTATTGCCTATCGATGTTTCCTTACCCTAGCGGCAAGCTACACATGGGGCACGTGCGTAACTACACCATTGGTGACGTGATCGCTCGCTACCAACGCATGCAAGGCAAGAACGTCCTGCAGCCAATGGGCTGGGACGCATTCGGCATGCCGGCAGAAAACGCCGCGATGAAAAACAACGTCGCGCCTGCCAAATGGACCTACGAAAACATCGCCTACATGAAGACCCAGCTGAAAAGCCTCGGTCTGGCGATCGACTGGTCCCGCGAAGTCACCACCTGCAAGCCGGACTACTACCGCTGGGAACAGTGGCTGTTCACGCGCCTGTTCGAAAAGGGCGTGATCTACCGCAAGAACGGCACCGTGAACTGGGACCCGGTTGACCAGACCGTTCTGGCCAACGAACAAGTTATCGACGGTCGTGGCTGGCGTTCGGGCGCGATCATCGAGAAGCGCGAAATTCCGATGTACTACTTCAAGATCACCGCTTATGCGGATGAACTGCTGGAGAGTCTCGACGAGCTGCCGGGCTGGCCCGAGCAGGTCAAAACCATGCAACGCAACTGGATTGGCAAATCCCGTGGCATGGATGTGCAGTTCCCGTACGATCAGGCTTCCATCGGTGAAGCGGGCGCACTGAAAGTCTTCACGACCCGTCCGGACACCCTGATGGGCGCGACTTATGTCGCCGTTGCAGCCGAACACCCGCTGGCTACCCTGGCCGCGCAGAACGATCCGCAGTTGCAAGCCTTCATCAACGAATGCAAAAGCGGCAGCGTCGCCGAAGCAGACGTTGCTACCCAGGAAAAGAAAGGTCTGCCGACCTCGCTGTTCGTCGAGCACCCACTGACCGGCGAAAAGCTGCCTGTCTGGGTCGCCAACTACGTGCTGATGCATTACGGCGATGGCGCAGTCATGGCAGTTCCTGCACACGACGAGCGTGACTTCGAATTCGCCTCCAGGTACGACCTGCCGATCAAGGCCGTAGTCCGTACCAGCGCTGGCGACGAAACACCTGCACCGTGGCAGGCGGCTTACGGCGAGCACGGCACGCTGATCAACTCCGGCGAGTTCGATGGTCTGGATTTCGCTGCCGCATTCGACGCGATGGAAGCAGCACTGACCAAGAAGAGTCTCGGTCAATCCCGCACCCAATTCCGCCTGCGCGACTGGGGCATCAGCCGTCAGCGTTACTGGGGCTGCCCGATCCCGATCGTGCACTGCGACGCGTGCGGCGACGTGCCGGTCCCGGAAGATCAACTGCCCGTTGTGCTGCCTGAAAACGTAGTACCCGATGGCGCAGGATCGCCATTGGCGCGCATGCCTGAGTTCTACGAGTGCAGCTGTCCGAAATGCGGCGCACCGGCCAAGCGTGAAACCGACACCATGGACACCTTCGTGGAGTCCTCGTGGTATTACGCTCGTTACGCCTCGCCTCACTACGAAGGCGGTCTGGTCGATCCTGCTGCAGCCAACCACTGGCTGCCGGTTGACCAGTACATTGGTGGTATCGAACACGCCATCCTTCACCTTCTTTATGCGCGCTTCTTCCATAAGTTGATGCGCGACGAAGGCCTGGTGACCTCGAACGAACCGTTCAAGAACCTGCTGACTCAGGGCATGGTCATCGCCGAAACCTACTATCGCCTTGAAGCCAACGGCAGCAAGACCTGGTTCAACCCGGCTGATGTCGAACTCGAACGCGACAGCAAAGCCAAGATCGTCGGCGCCAAACTGATCAGCGACGGCCTGCCCGTCGAGATCGGTGGCACCGAGAAAATGGCCAAGTCGAAGAACAATGGCGTTGACCCTCAGTCGATGATCGACCAATACGGTGCGGATACCTGCCGCCTGTTCATGATGTTCGCCTCGCCACCCGACATGAGCCTGGAATGGTCAGACTCCGGCGTTGAAGGCTCGCATCGCTTCCTGCGTCGCGTATGGCGCCTGGCGCAGAGCCACGTGAGTCAAGGCTTGCCAGCAGCGCTGGACACCGCCGCGCTGGATGACGGCCAGAAAGTCATTCGTCGTGCGATCCATCAGGCGATCAAGCAGGCCAGCCAGGACGTCGGTCAGCATCAAAAATTCAACACCGCCATTGCTCAGGTAATGACGCTGATGAACGTGCTGGAAAAAGCGCCACAGGCCTCCGCTCAGGATCGCGCCCTGATTCAGGAAGGTCTGGAAACAGTAGTCCTGCTGTTGGCACCGATCACGCCGCACATCAGCCATGAGCTGTGGAATCAGTTGGGCCACAGCACGCCTGTCATCGATGCTGGCTGGCCGGTTCTGGATCAGACTGCATTGGTCCAGGACAGCCTGCAACTGGTCATTCAGGTCAACGGCAAGTTGCGCGGTCAGATCGAAATGCCAGCCAGCGCTACCCGCGAAGAAGTCGAAGCGGCTGCCCGTGCCAACGAAAACGTACTGCGCTTCGTCGATGGCCTGACCATCCGCAAAGTCATCGTAGTGCCCGGCAAACTGGTCAATATCGTCGCAAGCTGATGGGATCGAGCGCCCGACAATGATCGGGCGCTGAACATATTTCCTGGGCTCGCACAGTCGGCCCAAACGGATTCAAGGGGAGCATCAAGATGATCAAACGCAATCTGCTGGTTATGGGCCTCGCCGTACTGTTGAGCGCCTGCGGTTTCCAGCTGCGTGGCACCGGCGCAAACCAGTTGTCCATCAAGGAACTGGACGTCAGCGCACGTGATGCCTACGGCAAAACAGTCGTGCAACTGCGCCAGGTTCTGGAAGGCAGTGGTGTGAAAATCTACACCGGCGCACCCTACAAGCTGGTGATTCTCAACGAACAGGAAACCCAACGTTCCGCGAGCTCCTCGGGTTCGGGCCGTTCAGCTGAGTACACGTTGAACACAACACTTAACTATCAAATCAACGGCACCCAGAACCGAGAGTTGCTGCAACGCAAGGTACAGATCGAAAAGGTCTACGTGCATGACGGCAACAACCTGATCGGTTCTGATATGCAGTCTGCGCAAGTTCGTGACGAGATGCGTAGTGACGTGATCCAGAGCCTGATGGCCCAGTTGCAACAACTGACGCCAGCGCAACTGGATGAACTGCAGGCCAAGGCCGACGCCGTTGCCAAGGCAGAAGCGGACGCACTGGAAGCAGCTCAACGTATTCGCGATGAAACGCCGCAACAGTCGCCGATCGAAATCCCGTCTCGTTAAAATGTTCGGGGCCAGCGTCTAGCTGGCCCCGGCACATATCCGTTTGAAATGCATTCCCCAGTAGTAGCCAACTCGTTGGCGAGACGCCGGGCCTGCGTAATCAGAACTACCGCCTCGCCAACAAGTTGGCTCCTACAGGGACCGTGTTTGCTGCTTGAAAGCGCGGTATCAGGGACACCGAGGAATTTCATATGAAACTCGCCCCCAACCAACTTGGCAAACACCTGCAAGGCACGCTCTCGCCCGTCTACGTGGTGAGCGGCGATGACCCGCTGCTGTGTCAGGAAGCTGCCGATGCGATTCGCGCCGCCGCCCGGCAGCAAGGTTTTGACGAACGTCAGGTCTTCAGCGCCGACTCCAGTTTCGACTGGGGCACATTGCTGCAAGCTGGCGCGAGCATGTCGCTGTTCGCCGAGCGCCGACTGCTTGAGTTGCGCCTGCCCTCCGGGAAACCTGGAGATAAAGGCGCTGCCGCTTTGATGGAGTACTGCGCTCGTCCAGCCGAAGACACGCTGCTGTTGATCAGCTTGCCGAAGCTCGATGGAAGCGCGCAGAAAACCAAATGGGGTAAAGCACTGGTCGAAGGGGCGCAGACCCAGTTCGTGCAAATCTGGCCGGTAGATGCCGGGCAATTACCACAATGGATTCGCCAGCGCCTGTCTCAATCCGGGTTGGCAGCCACTCAAGATGCAGTCGAATTGATCGCAGCCCGAGTGGAAGGCAATCTGCTGGCCGCCGCTCAGGAAATCGAAAAGCTGAAGCTGATGGCCGAAGAAGGCCAGATCACGGTCGAGACCGTGCAGGCAGCCGTCGCTGACAGCGCACGTTTCGACGTCTTCGGGCTGACCGACGCCATCCTCAACGGTGAAGCTTCGCACGCGCTGCGGATGCTTGAAGGCCTGCGCGGCGAAGGCGTTGAGCCGCCAGTCATCCTTTGGGCCCTGTCCCGCGAGCTTCGAGTGCTGGCCAACCTTGCACTGCAATTCAGCCAGGGCATGCCATTGGACAAAGCGTTCAGCTCAGCCCGACCGCCCATCTGGGACAAGCGCAAACCCCTGATGAGCAAAGCACTGCAACGCTATTCCGCTAAACGCTGGGCCGAACTGCTGATGGATGCGCAACGCATTGATGCGCAGATCAAAGGCCAGGCGGTTGGCTCACCCTGGAGCAGCTTGAGCAGGTTGTCGCTGCTCATGGCAGGGCAGCGTCTGGCGTTGCCAGCGGAGTAAATTCGCCCACAGCTGAACGCGTTTCCAGTGGAAGCCGGGCTTGCCCGCGATGAACCATGACGCGATAGGTCTGTTGCAACGAGGTGTTTGTATCGCGGGCAAGCCCTGCTCCCACTGGGACTGGATTTGCTGGCAAATAGATTCCCCTCCACAGAGATTTGCCAGCGATAGCGCAGATCAATTAGACACTGCCCTGTCTTGGGTCGATCATTCGCGCCGCTTACTTAACAGCCGAGAGAACATCACCATGAAAAAGCCTAAACGGCCCAACAAAGCCAAATCCATAATTGCCCAGCCATTGTTCCGCAGCCGCCAGGAACAACCCGGCAAAGGCAAAGGCAGCTACCGCCGCGAAGCCTTCCAGTCTAAAAGCTGGGAGGCTTCTTACTTTCTGGCTGCCTGAAACATCGCGACAGTTCCTCGAGGTCCTTTCGGGCCTGCAGGCATGGTAAGGTCTGCATCTACCGGTAATACCTTGGACCCAAGCATGCCCTCTTGTTTTTTCCGACGTTGGCAAATGCGCCAAATGATCGCTGCCTCCAGCCTTATCCTGTTAGTTGCCTGCGCGGAAAAACCGACAGCAGCCGACGCCACGCCTCTTCCACGCGTTATCACAACGCCGCTGGCCTCACCGGCTCCAGCCATTGCTGTGGATGACAATCTCGATATCCTGCCGACCATGAGTTTCGCCGACTGGCAGGCTGGCTTCCGCGCACAAGCGCTCAAGGCAGGTATCAGACCAGACATTTTCGACCGTGCCTTCGCAGGTGTGACACCGGACATGAAGGTGGTGAAAGCAGATCGCAGTCAGCCGGAATTCACTCGCCCAGTGTGGGAATACCTGGACGGTGCGATCTCTGACGCACGCGTGCGAAAAGGGCAAGCGTTGCTCAACCAATATGCTGGCGTCCTGCAAACCATCGAGCAGCGTTACGGCGTGGATCGTAATGCATTGGTTGCGGTGTGGGGCATGGAGAGCAATTTCGGGCAGTTCCAGGGCTCTCAATCGGTGATTCGCTCACTGGCGACCCTGGCTTATGAGGGTCGCCGTCGCAGCTTCGCTCAAGATCAATTGCTGGCCGCACTGCAGATTCTGCAACAGGGCGATATAGCTCCTGAGCAGATGATCGGCTCCTGGGGCGGTGCCATGGGCCAGACTCAGTTCATTCCGACGACGTACAACACCCACGCCGTGGATTTCGATGGCGACGGTCGCCGGGACATCTGGAACAGCGCTCCGGACGCCCTCGCGTCCACGGCGCACTACTTGCAAAGCTCCGGCTGGCAGACGGGCCAGCCTTGGGGCTATGAAGTCAAACTCGCCAATGGCTTCGACTATGCACTGGCTGATGCCTCGACCCGCAAGAGCCTGGCTGAATGGCAGCGACTGGGCCTGACGTTGCCTAACGGCAGCGCCCTGCCAGCCACCGCTCTACAACAACAAGCCGCACTGTTGCTACCGGCCGGTTACAAAGGCCCGGCGTTTCTGGTGATGGATAATTTCCGCGCGATTCTGCGGTACAACAACTCTTCGTCTTATGCGCTGGCCATCGGGCTGTTGTCGGGAAGATTCCAGGGGGGTGGCATTGTTGAAGGAAGCTGGCCCCGCGCAGACGTCCCTCTGAGCCGTTCTGAGCGCATGGAGCTGCAAAGCCTGCTCTCGGCCAGCGGTTACGATGCAGGCAATCCGGACGGCATCATCGGCGCCAATACACGCAAAGCCATTCGCAGCGCCCAACAGGCGTTGGGCTGGCCAGCGGATGGGTATCCGACACAGGAATTGTTGCAAAACCTGCGCAAGCCTTGAGACAAAGGAGAGTCGTGGGACCGGCTTTAGCCGGGAAGGCTGCATTTCCAACGATACAAATGTCGTGAATGTAACGCCCTCTTCCCGGCTAAAGCCGGTCCCACGTCCCAACAAAAAAAACGGGCCGGATAGTGATATCCGGCCCGTTTTGTCTGTAGCTCAAACGATCAACGCTTAACGCGTCAGACCATCGCCTTGACGGCAATCTTGGCCTGCTCGTCGGCGTGGTACGAAGAACGTACCAACGGACCGGACGCCACGTTCTTGAAGCCCATCTTGTAACCTTCCTCGGCGAACCAGGCGAAGGTGTCCGGGTGCACGAAACGCTGCACTGGCAAGTGGCTACGGGAAGGTTGCAGGTATTGACCCAGGGTCAACATGTCGATGTCGTGCTCGCGCATGCGCTGCATGACTTCAATGACTTCCTCATCGGTTTCGCCCAGCCCAAGCATCAAACCGGATTTAGTCGGTACGTGCGGCACCATTTGCTTGAAACGCTGCAGCAGGGTCAATGACCACTGGTAGTCCGAACCCGGGCGCGCTGCTTTGTACAGACGCGGCACGGTTTCCAGGTTGTGGTTGAACACATCCGGCGGCTCGGCGGCAGTGATTTCCAGTGCAACGTCCATACGGCCACGATAGTCCGGAACCAGCGTTTCCAGCTGCACGTTTGGCGACAGCTTGCGGATCTCACGGATGCAGTCGGCGAAATGCTGGGCACCGCCGTCACGCAAATCATCGCGGTCAACGGAAGTGATCACCACGTACTTGAGACGCAAATCAGCAATGGCAACGGCCAGGTTGGTCGGCTCGTTGACGTCCAGCGCCTTCGGACGACCATGGCCCACATCGCAGAACGGGCAGCGACGGGTACAGATGTCACCCATGATCATGAAGGTCGCAGTGCCGCCGGAGAAGCACTCACCCAGGTTCGGGCAGGAAGCTTCTTCGCAAACGCTGTGCAGCTTGTGCTTGCGCAACAGTTGCTTGACGCGATCAACCTCAGGAGAGACCGGGATACGGACGCGGATCCAGTCAGGCTTTTTCGGCAGATCGACGGTTGGAATGATCTTCACCGGGATACGCGCAACTTTCTCCGCACCACGCAGCTTCACGCCAGCCTCAACCTTAGGGCGAGGCGCACGCTCGGAAACGTCGACGGTTGGGATCAAGGTTTGTACGGCGTTATCCGCAATATCAGTCGCAGTAGTCATAATCAGTCGATTCCGCCCGTTAGGGTCGTCTGCTCAGCATAGTCGAGGTGCTTGACGAGCTGCGCACGCAGCCGGGCACTTACCTCGGCAAATTCAATCGGGCCTGCATGATCGCACAGTTGGGTCATTGCCAGCCCGGCGTATCCACAGGGATTAATCCGTCGAAAGGGCTCAAGGTCCATGTCGACGTTAAGCGCCAGACCATGGAATGAGCAACCGTGGCGAATTCGCAGTCCCAGGGACGCGATCTTCGCTCCATCGACATAAACACCCGGTGCGTCAGCCTTGGCTGCGGCCGTTACACCGTAACTGGCCAGCAAATCGATCAGGCTATTCTCGATCCGGGTCACCAGATCACGCACACCGAAACCAAGGCGCCTGACATCGAGCATCAGGTAGACCACCAGTTGGCCGGGGCCATGATAGGTCACTTGGCCGCCACGATCGACCTGTACCACCGGAATATTACCCGGTAATAGCAAATGTTCGGGTTTGCCGGACTGTCCCTGAGTGAAAACCGGTGCATGCTGCACCAGCCAGATCTCGTCCTGAGTGTCTTTACCGCGCTGGTCGGTAAAGCGCTGCATTGCATGCCAGGCCAGTTCGTAATCGATCTGCCCCAGCTCTCGAACGCCCAGCATTGCGGCCATCAGAGCACCATGTGCACGCGACCCGTAGCGCGCAGTGCGCTATTGATGTCACGCAGTTGGTCTTCCCCTGTGGCAACGATGTGCAGCTGGACCGTGGTGTATTTACCGTTGCTGCTCTGGCGCTCGGCACGGGTCGTCATGTCAACCTTGGCGTATTTGGCCAGGATTTCAATCACGAGATCGGTGAACCCAACACCGGTATCGCCGATCACTTTGATCGGATAGTCATCGCAGGGGAATTCGATTTTGTGCGACTTGACGTCGGAATCTGTC
>NZ_JACONW010000179.1 GCF_014357575.1 Pseudomonas folii
CACGTCGCCTAAAATCTCGTGGACGAACATAGTATTTCCCACAGGGCTCGCTCGACAGGATCGCATTTCAGTTCGACACCCACCAATAACAACAAGGAGGTGCGCACATGACCACCCACACTGCGCCAATTGAAGCGTTCGACGAGGACGCTTTCGAGGACAAGATCTATCGCAAGGTGAACTGGCGGATCATTCCGCTGTTTATCCTCTGCTTCCTGTTTGCCTATCTGGATCGGGTCAATATCAGTTTCGCCAAGCTGCAGATGCAGAGCGATCTGGGTTTCAGCGAGACGGTCTATGGCCTCGGTGCCAGTCTGTTTTTTGTCGGTTACTTTCTGTTCGAAGTCCCCAGCAACATGCTCCTGCACAAGATCGGCGCCCGGGTATGGATTGCTCGGATCATGGTCACCTGGGGCATCACGTCGGCATGCATGATGTTTGTGCAGACCGAGTTCTGGTTCTACACCCTGCGTTTTCTGATCGGGGTCATGGAAGCGGGCTTCGTACCTGGCGTGTTGTACTTCTTTACCCAGTGGTACCCGAGCAATCGTCGTGCCCGGGTCAATTCTTATTTCAAAAGCTCGATCTGCCTGTGCGGCATTGTCGGCGGGCCCATCGCCGGTTTGATCCTCGGTCACTTCGACGGCGTGCTGGGCATGCCCGGCTGGCGTTGGCTATTTCTGCTTGAAGGCCTGCCTTCTGTTTTGCTCGGCATCGTGGTGTTCTGGTTCGTCTGCGATCGAATCGAAGACGCCAAGTGGCTGAACGACGCCGAGAAGAAAGTGGTGCTGGCGCGTATGGCGCGTGAGGTCCAGCCACAGACACCACAAACCTTCAAGGACATCTGGAAACACCCGACCACCTACGTGATGTCGGTGATTTACCTGTGTCTGGTCATGGCCCTGACAGGCTTGCTGTTCTGGATGCCGCAGTTGATCAAAAGCGCCAGTGTTGCCGACACCATGACCATTGGCTGGCTGACCGTGATTCCTTATGTAGGCGCAGTGGTCGGCAATTTGCTGATCGGTGCGAGCTCCGACCGACGCGGTGAGCGCCGTTGGCACATGGCGGGCTGTGCGTTGTTCACGGCGGCGGGGTATCTGTTGTGTGCCGTCTTCCCCGGTCAACTGCTGCCCTTGATG
Organism: Pseudomonas folii; assembly: GCF_014357575.1. Taxonomy (GTDB): domain Bacteria; phylum Pseudomonadota; class Gammaproteobacteria; order Pseudomonadales; family Pseudomonadaceae; genus Aquipseudomonas; species Aquipseudomonas folii. Next base: position 1,143 of record NZ_JACONW010000179.1, read on the forward strand.
ATCGGCATGACCATGATCATGACCGGCATCATCGCCTGGATGCCGATTTTCTGGACCATCCCGCCACGCTTTCTCAGCGGCCTCGCCGCAGCAGCAGGCATTGCGCTGATCAACTCCATCGGACAGCTTGGCGGGATCATCGCGCCGTTCATGGTCGGACGCGTGAAGGATCTGACGGGCGCGGCGACTCCAGCCTTGTACGTGCTGTGCGCAGTCTGCGTGCTGGCCATGGCGCTTATTATCTGGGGGATTCCGAACCGTTATTACGTGCGCGAAACCACCCACGACAAACCTTCGGCGGGCGCAGTTGAAGCGACTGCCTGATTGTGACGGTGGTTCTGTCCAAGGTGGTTTTGGCCTATCATTCGCGCTTTTACACAGACGAAGACTGCCATGACCACCAATCCGACGACGATGAGCGCAGCCCTGAAAGACGCCACGATGCTGGAAATTGACGGGCTGCATGCCTGGGATTTCTTCCTGGGCGACTTTCTGACCCTCGAGTGCATGGATGGTCGCGAGCGCAAGACCTGGCGTTTCACGATGGAGCAGGTCAATGCTGCGACCTTCGATGAAGCTCAGGAATGCTGGCTGATCACCGACGGTACCCATGATTACCGCATGAAATGCCTTGAAGCGTTCACCCCGACCAAGGATGACGAGGACGACGCGCAAGAGGACTGACCTCCGGATAAAACCAATCAGCGGCAAGCCTGTCTTAACGTTGTTCGCGCGTCGATGGCGCCCAATAACAACCTGAAAAAAGAAGGCTCTGCCCATGACTCGTACATTTCTGCCTTGGCTGGCACTGGCCGGCGCAATGAGCGCTTTTCCTATACAGGCGCAAAGCATGACTGAATACGACGTACTGATTGGCTCTTACACCCAGGCTTCCAGCGAAGGTATTTACCGGTACCGCTTCAATAGCCAGACCGGCCAGCTCGATGCCAAACCCCTGCAAGTAATCAAGACTGACAACCCTTCCTGGCTGACCCTTTCCAAAGATCAGCGCCACCTGTTCGTGGTCAACGAGAACGGTCCCGGCGGCAAGGATGTTGTGGGCAAGGTCAGCAGTTTTGCCATTGATGCCAAGACCCATCAGATCACCCCGATCAATCAGGTGAAGAGCCAGGGTGACGAGCCGACGCATTCCAGCCTCAGCCCGGACCAGCGCTTCCTGTTCGTCTCCAACTATGCCGTGCAACCCGATCCGGGTGGTGCGCTGGCGGTGATTCCGGTGGGCAAGGATGGCAAGTTGTCCGAAGTGGTTCAGGTCAGCAACGATCATGGCGCGAGCAAGGTCAATCCTGAGCGCCAAGCCTCTTCCCACGTCCACTCGGCGATCCCGACGCCGGATGACAAGTATGTGGTGACCAGCGATCTTGGTGCCGACAAGATGCTGGTGTTCAGCTATGACGGCGATCGCGCCAAGCCTTTGCAGCCGGCCAAAACGCCGACCGTGCAATTGCCTGCTGGCAGTGGCCCGCGTCACTTGCTGTTCAGCGAGGACGGCAAGCACGCCTGGCTGACCCTGGAAATGGTCGCTCAGGTTGCTGTCTTTGATTATCACGATGGCGTGTTCAAGCAGACTCAACTGGTGGACCTGAAGAACAAGGATGCGCAGCAGAAAGTCGGCGCGGGTGGCTTGCACACCTCGCCGGACGGTAAATTCCTTTACGTGGCCAACCGCGGTGAAGCCAACCAGGTGCTGGTATTTGCCATCGATGCCAAAGGGCAGCTCAAGGAAGTGCAGCGTCGTTCCGTTGAAGGTGTGGAGCCCCGTGAGTTCCGTATCGACCCGAGCGGGCAGTTCATGTTAATCGCCAATCAGAAGAGCAATCAGATCGTCACCGTGAAAGTCGATCCGAAAACCGGGCAGCTGGGTGAAACGGTGCAAAAGCTCGACTTCGATTCGCCTTCGGACTTCCGGTTCCTGACTGGCAAGTGATCCTGACAGAACCTCAAACCCGCGTTTCGCGTGGGTTCTGAGGTTCTATCAATTCAAGTGATATGAGCTAGTGCTACAAAACATTTTGGCTGAGCCGCCCTCGGGGGTAAGTTTGAGTCACGGCCAAGACGGTCAAGACTTGAAACGTAGTTCAATAGAACATCCGAGGGTTAACGCCATGAACTTCAATATCTTCTCCATCATTGCCGCGTCTGCCATTTCCGCCACTGTTGCATTGCCTGCCCATGCCAGTGTTGATGTGTCCGACAAGAAGCCTCACGCCACTCAGACTTACACCCCTAAATACTTGCAGCAAAGTGCTAATTTCTACGCAGCACTGGATCACAAGACTCAACAATGAATAAGCGATTGAATCCATTCCCGGTTAACGAATGTATCGCTACCCGGGAATGGATTCGCAAAAAACACTGTTGTTGATGGTTGTTTGTTAATAGATCACGCCGCTTTCGCGAGCATGTTCGCTTACCCAGGTTTTTGCGACCGTCTGATCATCGCGTATCAGAGCCATGCAAATTCTGCCAGTGAGCCTGCTCGCGAAAGCGCCGGATGAGTCCCTCTTGGCCCGCATCTCTCATAGAATGCGGGTTTTTTTTGCCTGTCTGTTTAAACAATCTGTAGGAGCTGCCGAAGGCTGCGAAAGCAGTATTACTGACGCGCCGCCATCGCAGCCTTCGGCAGCTCCTACAGGGTTATCTATTGAATTGATAAACCGGTTCAATAATCAACCCAACTGATATTCGCTATCTCCAGCCATCGTTTTTCAATACTCCGGTTTTCCACGATCCTGTCGGCCTGGCAACACAACACTGGAACTTACGGAGTTACACCCATGGCCACTGCCATTCTTCACTCAATCAAACAAAGCGCTTATATCGCCATTTCGCTTTATGTGGTTTTTATTGCAGTGGTTACTGTTACCAGTATGAACCCGCAACTGACAGCCCCTTCGACCCAAACCCTTGTTGATCGCGCAGCGCTGAATACTCAGGAGCGTCCATCGTGAGTGGCGGCAAAATGTGGGTAACTGCGGGCCTTGCCGTCATGATCAATGGCAGTACGTTGCTGGGGATCGGCCAGAACTCGGTCGGTGGGGTGGCGCGTAATATCGAATGCCGGTATGAAATCGCTCAGGCCATCGAGCTATCCCGGGCGCAGAAAGTGCTGGCGGGGAACCGGCCGGAGAAGGTTGGGGTGGTTGTGTAATGCGGCGGGCAGTGCGCTTTCCTGTGGGAGCGGTGCTTGCCCGCGATAAGGCTGGACGCAATTCTGGGATAGACCGAGTTGTACCTATCGCGGGCAAGCACCGCTCCCACAAAAGATTGCGGTTACCGGTAGGCCATGGTCACTTCACCATCACCGCTCGAAACAATGCTGACTGAGTGAACCGCTCCAGCCAGCCACGCAACTTCGGATACGGGCTTGTGGCGAACCAATCCGGATCCACCGCGCTGAACTGCCGTATGAACGGCGCGACCGCGATATCTGCCAGACTCAACCGGTCCGTTACCAGAAAATCCCGGTGCTGCAAGCGCGCTTCCAGTTTCTGCAAGAACACCTCGCCCAGTTGCCGGTAATGTTCCTGGGGATATTCCGGGTGGCGCACGAAGTATTTGTAGCGATCCAGATGCTGCTTGAACACGTGATCGTTCTCTTCGATCAGTGCCTGAATGTCTCGGCGGCCGTCGCCGTCGTCGATCAATAGCCAGTTGTCCGGGTCATTCTGGGCCAGCGCCCAATGCATGATGTCCAGACTCTGCTCCAGCACCTGACCTTCAAGCACCAGTACCGGCACCGTACCTTTTGGCGAGCGCTCAAGCATTTCCGGCGGTTTGGCCTTGAGGCTGACTTCATGGATCTGCACGACGCAGCCTGAGTAGCGTAGCGCCATGCGGGCGCGCATGGCGTAAGGGCAGCGGCGGAATGAGTAAAGCACGGTTGCCATCAGTGACTGACCTCTACCGTACTCAAACCATTACCCTGACGTCGCACCTGAATCTGCACCGGGATCCGTTCGTGCATTTCCTGCACGTGAGAGATCACCCCGACCTTACGGCCTTGAGCCTGCAAGCCATCCAGCGCATCCATGGCCAGTTGCAGGGATTCCGGATCGAGGCTGCCGAAGCCTTCGTCAATGAACAACGATTCGATTTTCAACGTGCTCGACGCCATGGAGGCAAGACCCAGGGCCAGTGCCAGTGACACCAGGAAGGTTTCGCCGCCGGAAAGCGAATGCACGGAGCGCAGCTCGTCGCCCATTTCCGTGTCCATGACCAGCAAACCAAGCATGCTGCCACCGCGCTTGAGGCGATAGCGCCGCACCAGTTGCTTGAGCTGGGCGTTGGCATGATGCACCAGCAAATCGAGGTTGTAGGCCTGGGCGATCTTGCGGAACCGGTCGCCTTCAGCCGAGCCGATCAAGGCCGCCAGTCTTGCCCAGCGCAGGTATTCGCTATGGGCGTTGGTGATCTGCTCCTGCAATTCGCGGCTGGCGTTGTTACGGCGCTCGTCTTCGCTCAGTTGGGCGCGCAGATCAGCACATTGCTGTTCCTGTTCAGCGCACAGCTTTTGCGCCTCCAGCAAGGCGGCGGTCAATTGTTCGGCATCGGTCACATCGCTGTGATGGGCCTGATGCTGTTGCAGTTGTTTGTCCCGTTCCTGAAGCAGGATGCGGGTTTGCTCCAGGGTCTTTTCGCTCTGCTGCAATTGTTGGCGCAGCTGGCTGACACCTTCATCGCTGTAGCCGAGCAGCACTTCCAGGGCGGCATCATCCAGTTCGGGATGGGCGCTGCGCCATTGACTGATCTGCTGATCCAGCTCCCCCAGCTCTTGCTGCAATGCCTGCAAGCGCGATTGTTCGCTTTCCAGCCCGGTGGCCAGTTTGATCAACTCGCTACGTGCCTGTTGCAATTCTTCGCTGACGGCAGCTTGTGCCTGACGGGCCTGCTCCAGCGAGGTCTCAAGTTGTTGCTGCCAGTGCTCGGCGCTGGCATGACCACCCAGCATTTCAGTCAGGCGTTGCTGGCTGGCCAGTTGCTGGGCTTGGAGGTCGGCGAGGCGTTGTTGCTGCTTCACACGCTCCTGTTCCAGATTGTGCTGGCTGTCCTGTTCCCGTTCGATCCGGCGTGCGCGCTCGGTGTGTTCCTGTTGCTCTTCCTGCTGGCGGTCCAGTTGTTCCAGCCGCTGCGCGATGTCGTTGTCCAGTTGCATGAAACTGTCGGTGGCCGCTTCACGCCAGCGTGACAGGCTTTCAGCGGGCAGCAGCGGTTCGAATTCTTGCAGTGCGGCTTCAAAGGCCTGATTGTCCAGCGCAATATTGCGCTGTTGATCGTCGAGCATTTTCATCGCGTGCTGGCTGGCATCACGAGCACTTTGTACGTTTTGCTGCAACTGCTCGGCATCTTGCTGCACTTTGAGCAACAGTCGCTGGCGCTGTTCGCTGGTGGCGATTTCTTCAGTCAGCGCATGCAGCCGCTCGCTCAGCCAGTCGCTGCGTAGCTGCTCGGGTTGTTCCAGTAAGCGCGCATAAAGCTGATGCGCTTCAAGTTCAGGTGCGAGCTTTTGCAGCTGCTCAGTGAGCTGTTCCAGTTGCGGCCGGGCCTGTTTGAGGCGGGCATTGAGTTCGGTGACTTCGGCACGCAACTCGGCGAGTTTTTCGCTGAGCTGACTGACCTTCAACCGCGCACTGTTTTCTTCGCTGTCGTCATGGCCGGACAGGGCCTGGAGCAGGGCGTCGGACTGATGATAAGGATGATCTTCGCTGCCACACACCGGGCACGGTTGCTGATCGACCAGTTGCGCACGCAGCTCTTCAACGCTGGCGCTGCGGGCCAGACGCTGACGTTGCAGCAACTCGACGGTGACTTTCAGCGCCTGCTCGGCGGCTTCGTGTTCAGTTTTCAGTTGCAGTCCGCTGGCAATACTTTTATTGCGCTGCTCGTTGGCCTGCTGTTGCTGCAACTCGACATCCTGCAGACGTTTTTCGATGTCCTGATGGCGTTGCCAAATGCGCTCCAGTGAATCAATGGCGCTGTGTTGCTGACGATTGTCGTGGAGCAATTGACCCAGACGCTGGATTTCGGCATTGACCGCTTCGGCCTTGACCTGCGCCTCGCTGTACAGCGCTTGCAAGGCATTGCGCCGGTCAGTCAGTTCCTGCTCGGCACGGGTTGAGTTCTTTTCCAGCTCCGGCAGTTCTTCACGGCCTTTATTCAGCCGCGCGCTGAGTTTCACGGCTTCCTGCAAACGCGGCCGATAGGCCGTCCACGCTTTACTCAACGGGGCGAGTACGGCGCTTTTCTCCAGTTGCTCGGCAATGGTTTGCAGGCGTTCGTCCAGCAAGCGCTGTTGATCGAGCAACTGATTCAACGCCGCCTGGCTGTCGGCCTTTGTCCGCTCGGCCGCTTCGGCGTGGAGCGTTGCGTCCTGCACTTCTTTGTTCAGGTGAGTGAGGTTGCCTTGCTGCTCGAACGCCTGACCAATGATCGGTGCGGCGGTTTTTTTCTGTTGCTCAGCCTGTTCGAGGGCGTTATTGGCGGTGAGCAGCTTTTCTTCAAGGCCGGTTTGTCGTGCTTGCAGGTCATTCTGGCGTTGTGCGTGCTCAGCGATTTGCGCACTGAGCGGGCTCAGTTGGGCGTCGAGTCTATGGCGCTGGGCGAACAGGTGTCGCTGCGGTGCAAGGCGTTCCAGTTGGCCGAGCAACTGACGCTGGCTGTGCTGGTTTTCCCAGTCTTGCTGGGCGCTGGCCAGTTGTTCACTGGCGCTCTGGTGTTCGTCACGCAAGCGCAGCAGTTCAGTCAGCCACTGCTGCTTGAGTTCCAGCTGACGCTGTTGCGCTTGCTGGATCTTGAGCTGTTGTTGGGCTTCGCTGAAATGTTGCTCCAGTTCTGCGCGCTGCTCTGGCGGCATGGGCGCGATGCCGGTGGCCAGCAATTTCAGATCGTCGTGGATCTTTTCTGCCTCTTTGCTCTTGCTGAAAGCCCGGCGGCCCAACTGGCTATAGATAGCCGTGTCGGTGAGCTTTTCCAGCAGTTCGCTGCGCTCTTTGTCATCCGCCTTGAGGAAGGCGCTGAATTCGCTTTGGGCGAGCATGACCGCCCGGGTGAACTGCTCGAAGTTCAGGCCCAGACGGGCTTCGAGCATGGTTTTGTATTCGGATTTGTTCTGCGTGCTGAGGATCTGCTCGCTGTCCAGGTCGGTCAGGGTCTGGCGGCTGGCCTGGAGTTTTTTTGCGGCGTTGTCACGTGCGCGGTTGGTTTCCCAGCGAGCGCGGTAGCGGCGTTTGTCGATGCCGACGAAATCCACTTCGGCATAACCGCTCCCGGTGCCACGCCGTAACAAGGTGCGCGGGTCGTTAGTGCTGATGTCGCCGTCGATTTCCGGGACCCGTGACTGGCCGATGTTGCTCAGGCGTGGAATGGCCCCAAACAATGCCAGACACAACGCGTCGAGCAAGGTACTTTTGCCCGCGCCGGTAGGACCGGTGATCGCGAACAAGCCAGCGCTGGCCAGGGGCTCTGCGGTGAAATCCAATTCAAACGGCCCGGCCAGGGAGGCAAGGTTTTTCAGGCGGATGGCGAGAATTTTCATGGTTGCTCGCTCTCCAGCTGGACTTCCTGCAACAGCGTGGCGAAGTCGCTCAGGGTTTGTTCGTCGACCTCGCTGCCGTAGTTATCCAGCCATGCGCGGCTGAACAGTTCCTGCGGGCTGAGCTGATCCAGTTCGATCAGGCCCTCGTCGCTGTCGCCACCGTCATTGCTGCCTTTACCCGCGTACTCTGCTCCGATCCGTACCAGGCGCACGGCTTTGCCTTGCAGGGCCTCTTCGATCTGGTTACGCAGATCCGGCTGCGGTTCGTCCAGGCGGACCCGAACTTCCAGCCATGGCTGGCGATCAACGTCGGCCAGCAGGTCGATGTCCGGCAAATCCTTAAGCTGCAACAGCAACTCGGCCAGCGGTGCCGGGCCAATCCGTTGCAGGTTGACGGCGCGGGGGATCAGCAGGGTTTCAACGCTGCGCAGTTGCTCGCCGTCGCAGTCTATTTCGAGAATCTGGTGCTGATAGCCAATCTCCGAAAATGACAGAGGGATCGGCGAGCCGCTGTAACGAATGCGCTCTTCGCCATTGACCCGCTGCGGCTTGTGCAAATGGCCGAGGGCGACGTAAGTGATGCTCGGGCCGAACAGGCTGGCGGGCAGGGCTTCGGCGTTACCGATGATCAGGCTGCGTTCGGAGTCTTCCGACACCGATCCACCGGCCATGTGGGCGTGGCTGATGGCGATCAGGGCCTGACCCGGCTGACGCTTGAGGTTGGCCGCTTCGATCAGCAGTTCATGCACCCGGCCAATGCCACGCAAGTAGTCGTCGCCCAGGGTTGCGCCGGTGACTTCAGCGGGGCGCAGGAAGGGCAGAGCCAGGCACCATGCGCCGATTTCACCTTTGGCGTCGGGCAGTGGCAGCAACAGGCGTTCGACATCCAGGGTGCCGTCATCAAGCCACAGCACGCGACCCAGGGCATGGGTGCGCAAGCGGCGCATCAATGGCGCGGGCAGTTCGATGCGCGAACCGGAGTCGTGGTTGCCGGCAATCATCACGATAGTCAGTAACGGTTGCTGCTCGTGGGCGCTGACGATGAAGTCGTACAGCCGCTCCTGGGATTTGACCGGCGGGTTGACGGTGTCGAAGATGTCACCCGCGATCAGCAGCACGTCGGGCTGACGCTCTTTCAGCCGGGCCAGCAGCCAGTTCAGAAAGCTGGCGTGTTCGAAGTCCCGCTCCTGGCCATGAAGGTTCTGGCCGAGGTGCCAGTCGGAGGTGTGGAACAGTCGCATGGAGTTACCTTGTTTGTTTAATCAAAACGATTTGACGATGCGCGATGATCTGTATTTGTGTGCATGTCGGAGAGGGCGTCTGTGCCTGCCCCTCTTTTGGC